>NZ_JADBTF010000330.1:0-18980 GCF_020246295.1 Microcystis sp. M090S1
ATATGAACAACAAAAACCTGATGAAAACAATCGTTATTGGATAGCAGAGATTAACTTATTGTTGGGAGTCTGGCAGGGAAAAAAAGCGGAAGTAACAGCCTATTGGTTGCGCTGGTGGGAGCTGTCGGGCAATCTGTTATTATGGGGGAGTGAACGAGTCGCACAAACTGAATATCAACTCGAACAGGAGCGAATGTTACGGCAAAAATTAGCTGAAAAATTAAGAGAATTAGGCGTTGAACCAGAAACCTTGTAGGAGACTTGTCAAATGCTGATAAAATCATGGAAGGAATCTTGGTAATGATTCGGGGCTGAAGATGCAACCTAACCTAACAAATGACTTAAATCACATTCTTGCCCATACTAAAACCCTGTGGGAGGAATTGCGGGGACAACGGATATTTATTACCGGAGGTACAGGCTTTTTTGGCTGCTGGCTTTTAGAGAGTTTTATTTGGGCCAATGATCAGCTAGACTTAAAAGCATCAGCAGTTGTTTTAACCAGAAATCCTGATAGTTTCAGGCAAAAAGCTCCTCATTTAGCCAATCATCCCGCTATTCAATTCCATAGCGGTGATGTTAGGTCATTTGAGTTTCCTGAAGGTGAGTTTTCTTATATTATTCATGGTGCCACTGAAGCGAGTGCCAAGCTCAATCAAGAAGATCCCTTGCTAATGTTTGATACGATTATTGAGGGAACAAGGCATACTTTAGAATTTGCTAAATTTTGTCAGGCTAAAAAGTTCTTATTAACCAGTTCCGGTGCCGTTTATGGCAAACAACCCCCTGAGATAACCCATGTTTCTGAAGACTATTTAGGCTCTCCTGATTTAACTAATCCGGGTTATGCTTATGCAGAAGGAAAACGGGCAGCAGAAATGCTCTGTACTCTTTATGCTAAACAACAGGGCTTAGAAACGAAAATTGCTCGCTGCTTTGCCTTTGTCGGTCCCTATTTGCCCCTGGATACCCATTTTGCTATTGGTAATTTCATTCGAGATGGTATGACGGGGGGTCCGATTCTCATCCAGGGGGATGGTACTCCTTATCGTTCTTACCTCTACGCGGCGGATTTGGCGATTTGGCTGTGGACAATTTTGTTTAAGGGAAAATCATGCTACCCTTACAATGTCGGTTCAGATGAGGATTTAACTATCGCTGAATTAGCAAAAGTTGTTGCCAGTACATTTGTATTAAAAGTCGAGGTAATTATAGCTAAAGAACCTATCCCGGGTAAACCTGCTGAACGTTACGTTCCTTCAGTAAAACGAGCGTTTTCTGAGTTACAACTTAAACCCTTGATTTCCCTAGGGGAATCAATTATCCGAACGGCTAGTTATAATTCATCGAAATTTTAGGATTTACACCATGAATCAGAAAAAATCACTGCGGAATTGTCCAATTTGTCAAGAAGAAAATGGGGAGATTCTTCACACACAAAATTTTGTTTTACCTGAAGGTCATCCCCTCTCAAATGGATATGATATACTATGTTGTGATCGCTGTGGTTTCGTCTATGCTGATACAACAGTAAGTCAGAAAGATTATGATGTTTTTTACGCCAAATTATCCAAATACGAGGACAAAAAAACCGCTACGGGAGGAGGGGAGTCTCCCTATGATGCCGCCCGACTTCAAAAAACGGCTGAATGTATTGCTGAATTTTTACCGGATAAGAGCGTTCGCATTTTAGATATTGGCTGTGCCAATGGTGGTTTATTAGGCTATCTTAAAAAACTAGGGTATAACAATTTATGTGGTTTAGATCCATCTCCTGCTTGTGTTGAGAATACAAAACAGCTTTACGGAATAGAAGCTTATGCTGGTTCTATTTTTACGCCTCCTCAAGATTTAGGAGATTTTGATCTTGTCATTCTTTCTCATGTGTTAGAGCATATACAGGATCTGAAATTTTCTGTAAAATTAATAGAACAATTAATAAAAGTAGGGGGATATCTATATGTAGAAGTTCCCAATGCCTCGGGATATGTTGATCATGTTTTTGCCCCTTTTCAAGATTTTAATACTGAACATATTAATCATTTTTATCATCCCCATTTATCAAATTTATTAATTCAATTTGGATTGACCAATAAGTTAATCGGCGAAAAAGTTTTTGATGTCTCTCCGGGGATGTCTTATCCAGCCATTTATAGCTTTTGGCAGAAGCAAGAGTCTAATTCATCGGAATTGGTAATTGCTCAGGATAAAATGCTCAAACAAAGAATCCTGCTTTATATTGAAAGCTCAAAAAAAATAATGACTGATATAGATATTAAATTACAGTCAGTGTTAGAGGATGCTGCCGATGTTATTGTTTGGGGAACGGGACAATTAGCCATGAAACTACTGGCCGAAACTTCACTGGCAAAAGCTAATATAGTTGCTTTTGTTGATGGAAATCCCATTAATCAAGGTAGTGTTATTTCAGGGATTACGGTGCTATCACCCCATCAAATTCAATTGAGAGAGATGAGACAGCCGATTATTGTAACCTCAATTTTATCTCAAGAAGCTATTTACAATGCTATCCAAAAAATGGCTCTGCCTAACCAGGTTATTTTATTGAGATGAGCAAAGGCGAACTTAGCAATTAGTTCACCTTTTTCTCAAAATTAAATACCCCGTTGATAGATAATCTTTCTGAGATTATCGTTATTGATTTGGTGGTAAACATTCAAGTAGGGGAAGAGAAACACCCTCCTGAATAATTTTTTTACAGCTATAACCATAAGTTTCTAAATCAAAAATACATTTCTTAGTCGTCTCTAATCCGTCAATAATATGAGGTTCAATAATTATTCTTGGCAAGAACTTTTTAAAAAATTCTTGATCCGTAAATATTACTTTTTCAGCCCCTTCAACATCGCATTTAATAAAATCAACCCGTTGTAGTTTAAACTTATTAGCGATTGAGCTTAAGGTGAATGAAGCCACTTTACTTACCAATCCACGATTATTTCCTACAATACTGGCTGCGCTTGACCCCATATTGCCTTCACAAGAGAATTCAAGTCCATCATTATTTTCCCAGACAGCCCCTTCAAGAAGGAAAATTTTATTGTCCGAATATTTTTTGTAATTTGAAAAATTGCGTTTAATGCAATCAATATTTTGAATGTCAGCATCAACTGCTACAACGGTACCGGTTTCCCCAACGGCTTGTGAAAATATGATAGAAGTAAATCCGGAATAAGCACCCAAATCCAATACGGTCATTCCTTCAGAAAGACTGGCAAAGTCCATATATTGTGTGGCAGTAATCAAGGGTTCACTAAAGGAAGGATGGAAATAAAATTGGAAATGCCTTGAATCCAACAACATCGTGATATCTTGGTGTCGAATAATCTACGATATTCCTTCCCAAATGTTGAAATGGAATTACTGCCGAAAAATAATAATCAAATGAGTTAATGATATCTTGTAGATAGACTGCATGAGTACGAGATACTCTTATTGTATTAATGCCTTTAGTTATATCAATACAATTAGCCCTCACATCTATATTAAGTCCATTCCGTTTCGCTATTGGTTTAAATAGCATCGGGAGGGCTAGTCTTACAATTGATGCTGGTAGTAAAGATTTTAAAACCTTTTTCATTGCTATTTCTCCTTAAAATTTGATCATTTGAACGGCTTCGCATCCTAGCCTAGAACGTGTTAGAAAAGTCCGCTATACTGTTTAACTGAGAAGGCTTGCGTCGATTTTGCCGATTTTAGCTAAAAACTTTACTGGGCAAGGCTTCTGGGAAACTTCTAAAACACGCTCTTAAGCTTTCTAAAGATATAGAATTAAAGACCCCGTTGATAGATAATCTTTCTGAGACTATCGTTAGTTGAATAAGGGCTATCAATGGAGTCGATCATAATGGGTTCATCCTTGTTGCAAGCTCTAGTTAATATTTCTCCTGACATTAACTCCCGGCAAGAAATCTGTCCTTTCTGGAGGGGAACCGCTAAATATAAATCTTCATTGAGGCGGTCATGGTTGAGAATGTAACCTTCTGGCAAATCTCTTTTAGCATAAACCCCTCGAACCAGCGCATCAAGATACTTAATTTCTCTTTCAGGGGGCATTCTTTTTTGAGTACCCGGTGCGCCACACATTTCCTTCGCTTTTTGAAAAGCTTTAAACCAAATATCGACCTGTTCGGGTAAGGAACAATAAGGAGAGACAGGGACTCCATCCATCTCAATATCGATATGCCTTTCAAAAGTTCTCGCCCCCTTAGCGTAGGCTATCAGCATTGAGGATGTCCAATCAGTATATTCATGGGTTGAAAAACCAATGACATGATTGGGGTAGCGATTTTTTAAATAATCAATTTGATTCATCTCTAGCTCAGAATCTTCGGAGGGGTAGAGAGAAACACAATGGTTAATAGCCAAAGGAACATTACGATTTTCAAAGAAGATGACTAAATCATCTATATCCTTGAGGGAAGAACCTCCCGTTGACACAATTACCGGTTTGCGAGTTTCGGCGATTTTCTCAATTAAAAACCAGTCGTTGAGATCTGAACTAGCGATTTTAATGATGGGGATGCCCAGTTCAACACAAAGATTAACAGACTTTTCATCAAAAGGAGTCGCCATCGGAATACATCCACCTTGACGTACTGCTTTCACTAGAGTTGCGTAATCATCTTCTGTCATTTTTGTATCGAGAGTTTTTTTGATATAGCGAATATCAGTCCTGTCCCGAAAATCTCGATGAATGAAATTGTCCACATCTCTGAATTGAAGCTTGATCGATGCTCTGACATTATTAAACCTGACAATTCTAGAGAAGTCAGTGATGATTTTTAATCCTCTCTCTAAACTACCCCAATGATTATTAGCAAGTTCTAAAACAAAGAGTTCGTCAAAAATATCGCGGTTAATAGACATTGGATAATCCTCCTTAAAATTAGACTCTATTATTCCCTTGCATGAAAAGCTAATGCTTGATTAGACCTATCAATTCGGGAAAACTATAAATTTTACATAACTGCTCGGAAGTTTCAGATTCGTGTACTTTTCCATAGCCATAGGTAGCGGCAATGAAACTAAGTCCACAAGATTTTGCCGCCTGAGCATCATCACGAGAATCTCCCACCAAGATAGCAGATTGTTGATTGATTTGATACTTTGTCAAGATATGTTGACAAATTGCTGATTTGGAGGAATAGGGATGAGTTCCCGTATCTGGAGATACAACATCGGCAAAAAAATGTAGCATCTGGAGATGATCTAAAATCTTAAAGGTTGGGTGGCTAGGCTTGTTAGTAACAATAAACATTGTAATATTAAAGTCGGACAATTGGCAAAGAGTTTCTACAACTCCTTCATAGATATCAGTTTTTTCCCAACCTTCACTATCGTAGCTTTTGCGAAACTCCCGCGTTAAATCATCAATCAAATCTAGATCAGCATTGCCGATCATCTGTTTGAACATTTCGGCCACAGGGGGGCCAATTAAGCTTGTAGAAATCTGATCTAGATCAAAGTCTGGAACTACAGATGACAACGCTTTTGTTAGAGAATATTTAATTCCCCTCGACGAATTAATCAATGTACCATCTAGATCAAAGAATATGTTTTGGATTTTCATATCAGTTTTAAGGTTTATAGGCAATAATCCCAACTCCCTCCCGACCATCATCTTGAGCATCAGGTAAGTAATCGATACGGGAAATGAACCCTTTTCTCTCAACTATAAGACCCATCTTGGTACAGACACGCGCTAATATATCTGGATCTAGAGTATGAAAAAAGTTAGGCAAATTGGGAGCCAGTTCTGTGGGCATAAATTGGGGGAAGTTATCAATTTGTCCCGGCCAAAAATCGCCCCGATGCTTTCTTTCTTCATAGATAGGTAAAAATGATTTTAAAAATCTATTATAGGGAGTATCGGCAATCAAATAAACTCGACCCCCAGAACAAAGCCAACGGGACATATTACGGACTGATTGCTCAATTTCCGTCCCGGTTAAAAAGTGTAGGACTCTTGAGCAAAGGATGGCTCCCAAACTTTCCTCCTCCAGATTAATCTGATCGGGTAAAGAGCCTTGTAACAATCTAAGACGATTTTTTTGGTGAGAAGGTGTTTTTTGAAGACAAATTTCTAGATGCCGCCGATCTGGATCACAGGCAATCACTTCCGCGCCTGTTGCTAAAGCCGCTAAACTTGCGATCCCGTAAGCTGCCCCGATATCAAGACAAGCTTTGGGAGCCAAGGGAGCAAACTTGACAAAAGCCTCGGTATAAGGATCTATCCAAGCAGTCATAAACCCCATCAAGTTTAGGGTGGGGATGAGCATTTCAGAAACGGGATCAGGCATCTCTACAGAGTTAGACGACATTGAATTGAGTTTCTCCTCAAATTAACGGCAATTAGGCTTCGCTGGTAAAGCGAGAATTAGGAATAGCATAAAGAACTAAATCTAGACCATCTTCACCATGAGGCTCAAGAAAATAAGAGTAATCACTACAAATACTATTTACCAATAAGGGGATTCGCCAGAGATGATCCTGTTGATGGTAAACAGAAAGGGCTAAGATTGGATGATATTTCTCGATTATGTTACTTGCTCCCAGAATAGTATCGATTTCTGCACCTTCAATATCCATCTTGATAAATGTTGGTGCTTCATCAGCGAGAATTTCATCTAGGGGAATTGAATCTACTTCTAGCTCGCCTTCCGAGGAAATTGCTGATGCACCAGAACCCGTAGCTAAAAATCGAATTTTTTCCTTTTTTTTGCCTGTAGCGTTTTGATATACTACGACTTTTTCTTGAATTACATTATCCAAATTCGAGATATAATCTTTCAGATTCTCAACATTGCTTGGATCGGGTTCAAAGCAGATGATTTTCTCAAAGGAATCTTTCTGAGTGTCAATTAAATTTTTAACCGTATCACCATCGAAAGCACCGCAGTCGATAAAAACTTCATAGCTCAGTAGTGGCAAAAGGAGCTTCGGTAAATATTGGATTTCTGTGGATGATGATAAATGATCAAAATCGAGGCAGATTCTCCACTTTAGCTGATTCAGATATTGTTGTTTAGAATAATCATCGCTTAAGAGACTAAAAACAGCTATTACATCGTCTAATTGTTCATAAATCTTGTGAGGTAAATCTATGCAGTAATAAGGCAGAAAAATAGCTGGATATTGCCAAAAAAGAGTGATAAAAGAAGTAACATTTAAGCAGTTAAGTTGGTGCAACTGATCTCTGAGTAACACAAACCGGCGATTTCTCCCTGGACTCCAAATTGTCACTATAAACAGAGCATTATCACCATATTTTTGAGCAGCAATTTCAGGGGAAAGAACCTCAACCCCTTCAATCTTTGTATTCCAGATAGCCGCATTATTATCAGCAAAAGCCACTGGTTCTATGCCAACACTCCGCAAACCAGCAAGACACTTTTTGCCTAAGTTGCCAGCACCAAACAACACAATCTGTCCTTGAGATTTTTCGAGCAATTGCTCGAAAAGAGAACTTTCATAATCTTTTATAGAAGCAATTGGTTTTTTGAGTAAATTTTCTAATTCGAGTAATAAAGAAGAAGACATAAGTTACCACATCAGGGAAATAAAGCTAGTCTCGCCCAATTACTCAGTGTAACAGGGTAATAAAGATTCTAGATGTTTGTTCGTCGGGCAGTTTAAACGGGATTGTTGCTCAGGATACACCAGATTACTATCCTTGTCAAGGATAATTTATAAAATTGCTAAATAGACTCAATAGAGTCATAATAATCATAATCAACTGGATTTATGGCATCAAAACAATGATTAGAGTTGCCGATTATATCGCCCAAACCCTTGTCAATCAAGGCGTTCATCATATTTTCTTAGTGACAGGTGGCGGCGCCATGCACCTCAACGATGCCATCGGGCGCTGCCAAGGCTTGAGTTATATTTGTTGTCACCATGAACAAGCCTGTGCCATGGCGGCAGAAGCTTATGCTAGAGTTACTGGCAAGATCGGGTGTATTAATGTCACCACTGGACCAGGGGGTATTAATGCCTTAAATGGAGTTTTTGGAGCTTGGACAGATTCTATTCCTATGCTGATAGTATCGGGACAGGTGAAGCGAGAAACCTGCCTAGCAACCTACAACCTTCCTCAGTTGAGACAACTGGGGGATCAGGAAGCGGATATTGTTAGCATGGTTAAAGGAATTACGAAGTATGCCGTTCTGATTGATGATCCCCAATCGATTCGATTCCATTTAGAAAAAGCTCTACATTTAGCTGTTTCGGGTCGTCCGGGACCTTGCTGGATTGATGTTCCCATTGACGTACAATCCAGTAAAATTGATGAAAGTCAATTACAAGGTTACGACCCCTCAGAGGATGGAGAACTATGGGATTTACCGTTAATTCAACAACAATGCCGTGAGGTAATTAGTCGGCTGAAAAACTCTCCCAGACCTGTGATTATGGCAGGCAGCGGTGTGCGAATTGGCGGTGCTGTTGAAATTTTTGAGAAAGTTATCCAAAGGTTGGGAATCCCAGTTACTACGGCTTGGACTCATGATATAATCGCCTCTGATAATCCTTTGTATTGTGGTCGTCCTGGTACAATTGGTGATCGCCCTGGCAATTTTACCGTTCAAAATGCAGAAACTGTACTGATTCTTGGGAGCCGTCTAAATATTCGTCAAGTCAGTTACAATTGGCAGTCTTTTGCTCGCTGTGCCTTTAAGATTCAAGTGGATGCTGATCAAGCAGAATTAGACAAACCGACAGTTAAACCTGACCTCCCAATTCATTGTGATGTGAAAGTTTTTCTGGAAGAATTAAACCGCCAATTGGATGAAGATAATTTCGACCCCGAAAGTCATTCTGATTGGTTGGCCTGGTGCCAAGAAAGGGTTCAACGTTATCCGATCTTTTTACCCCAAAAACATCAGTCCCAAGAAAATGCCATTAATCCCTATCATTTGATGAATACCTTATTTAAGTGTTTAGATAAGGATGATGTGATTGTCTGTGGTGATGGGATGGCCTGTGTTGTTACTTTTCAGTCAGCAATTATCCAAAAAGGACAAAAATTGTTTTCTAACTCTGGCAGTGCCTCAATGGGGTACGATCTGCCGGCTGCCGTGGGGGCAGCCATCGCTCAACAAGGCAAACGGGTTATCTGTTTTGCTGGAGATGGTAGTCTTCAGATGAATATCCAAGAACTCCAAACCGTCGTCCACCACCAACTTCCTATCAAAATCTTTGTTCTTAATAATGGTGGTTATCTATCGATTAGAGCAACACAGATTAACTTTTTTGGCAAGCTAGTTGGGGAAAGCTCTCAGAGTGGCGTGTCCTTTCCTGATATTGTTAAAGTTGCTGAAGCTTATGGCATTCCTGCGACAAGAATTAATTCTCCTGATTTTCAGTCTCAACTGATCGAGGTACTTGAGCAACCCGGTCCAGTGGTGTGTGAAATCATGTTAGATACCCAACAGTTATTTGAGCCTAAATTGAGTTCAAGACAACTACCTGATGGCAAAATGGTTTCATCCCCCCTAGAGGATATGGCTCCTTTCTTAGATAGGGAAGAACTCTTGAGCAATTTATTAATTCCACCGGTGGAGAATTAATGATTAGAAAATACTTCCCTCACCGGACAGAATCTTATTATTTTATTGATGGATGGTTCACTTGTAAGTAATGTATATTCTCAAAAAGGCTAAATTGGTTAACCTGATTAAAAAACATAAATTTGCCCGTTTTTTGCTGGTTGGTGCAATAAATACCCTGTTTGGTTATTTTTTATATGGTAGTCTTATACTGATAGGACTAAATTATAAATATGCTGTCTTGCTGGCTACCATTCTGGGAGTTTTATTTAACTTTCAAACCACAGGAAAGTTAGTTTTTGGTAGCAAAAACAACAAATTGATTTTTCGTTTTGTCTTAGTTTATGTGGTGACTTTTCTCTTGAACGTTGAGGCCCTGAGAATTGTTGATGCTATTGATATTGGCATCGAGCAAAAAACTAAAATGTTAATCGCGGGTGCTATCTTGGTTCTTCCCATGGCTGTCATCTCTTTTATTTTAATGAAACTATTTGTTTTTAGGGAAAGATCACAATGAAAAAAATTACGATTATGACCCCTTGTTATAATGAAGAAGGAAATATTGAAGACCTTTACTTGCGAGTTAAAGAAGTCTTTAATCAGTTACCTAACTATGAGTATGAACATCTTTTTATCGATAACGCTTCCCAAGATAAAACTGTAGATGAATTAAAAAAAATTGCTCAAAAAGACCCTGGGGTAAAGGTCATCGTCAATGCTAGAAATTTCGGTCCCGTTCGTTCCAGTTACCATGGTATTCTTCAGTGTTACGGAGATGCGGTTATTCCTATCGTAGCAGATTTGCAAGATCCCCCCGAATTAATCCTAGAATTTGTCAAGAAGTGGGAGGAAGGCTATAAAGTTGTTAAAGCGGTTAAAGCTCCTATGAAAGAAGGAGCTTTTTTCTATTTTGCCAGACAAATTTTTTATTATTTAATGGATAAGCTTTCGGATATAAAAGTTACTAGAAACTTTACAGGTTTCGGGTTATACGATCAGAAAGTCATTAATGTTCTACGAGAGATTAACGATCCCTATCCCTATTTTAGGGGACTCATTGAAGAGTTGGGTTTTGAAAGTTTCTCTTTTGAGTATCAACAACAACGGCGAAAACGGGGTATTAGTAGTTACAACTTCTATCGATACTATAGCGAGGCGATGCTGGGTATTACCAGTCACTCCCAAGTTCCCCTCAGACTGGCCACCATGTTAGGCTTTGCTTTGTCCCTCTTGAGTTTGCTAGTGGCGTTAGGTTATTTAATCGCCAAATTGTTGTTCTGGGATTATTTTCCTTTGGGAACCGTACCAATCATGGTCGGACTATTTTTAATCGCTTCGGTGCAACTATTTTTTATCGGTATTATTGGGGAATACATTGGCTTAATGCACATGAGAATTTTAAAAAGGCCTTTAGTGGTCGAACGGGAAAGAATCAACTTTTACTAATCTATAACTGTCGAACTAATGCCCCAAGTGATCATGGAAAATTTTGACTTACGCTTATCTTTATTAAATGCAATAGAAAACCTCTCTGGATTACCTAATCTATATAGGATAAGTCTGATTATTGTATTATTCATATTTGTCGTTCTAGCGCTTTCTCCTACAATCTTCAACGAGTCGAAGGTTAGTAGATTTATCTTGCGGGTTTTCTCGGAACCTGTTTTTTTAGCGTGGACGGGGTTAGCGATTCTCGCTGGTCGTTGGCCAGTTTTACTCGCTCCCTCTATTAATTCGGATGAAAATCAATTCATTGCCGCTGCGATGAAACTGGTTAAGGATCCCGCTTTCTGGCGATCAGTTGACACTGGTACATCGGGTCCGCTGAATATTATACCCCTGACTATTCCTAAACTATTGAATATTCGCATCGATTACGCCAGCGCTCGAGTTATCGGCTTATTTTTAGTGATTCTGTCCGTTATTTTTTTCTATTACTCGCTTAAATATTTATACGATAATCGAGTCGCCCGTATTGCGACTATCCCAGTTGTTTTATTTTTCTCTTTGGCACTCCACAGTAATTTCGTTCACTATAGCAGCGAACATTTCCCGATCGCTATTTTAAGTGCTGCTCTTTGGATGACCTGCTACGTTTACACCCGCGAGTTTAGTGATCGCATGGTTTTTATCTTTGGTGCAGTTATCGGAATGATGCCCTATGCAAAAATGCAGGGTCTTCCCGTCGCGCTGGCAATCACTTTAATTTTCGCTCACATACTTTGGACAAAAAAAGAAAGTCTCCGACAATTTCTCAAAAGTTTAGCTACCCTCGCATTGGGCTTATTGTTGTTTTCTGCTATCAATCTCTTTTTTTTGATTCTTTTTTCAACGTTTGGGGATTTCTGGAGAAGCTATATCCTCCAGAATTTTTTATTTTATGCCAATCTATCGAACCTAACCTTCGGGGAAAAGTTCAGCCAATTTATATCAATGGCTAGTAGTAAACGATTAAACTCAAGTTCACTATTTCAAATTACCTCGATTTTTCTCATCGCCGCAACGATTTTGTTTTTTAGGGAAAGTATGGTGCGGCGAAAGCTATTTTTTACAAATACTTTTATCTTCTTCTTCTACAGCCTGTTTATCGTAGTAGTTTCTCTTTATGTCGTAGTTCGCCCCGGTAACCCTTTCCCGCATTATCTTCTTTTTCTTGTCTTCCCCTGTGGTTTTTTGATCGGTGTGGTAATCGGAGAAATTTTTAAATTGTCGGAGAATAATGCTTTTTATAAACAGATAAAGTTTTTGATATTGCTATTGATGATTGCGGCCAGCCTCCTACAGAGCTATAACTTGATCAAAAGCGAACACCCCTATCTCTCTCAACGCCAAAAATATCTTCAGGATTATCAAACTCCCCTCGTGCGGACAATCTTGCAATACGCTTCACCAACTGATTCAATCGCGGTCTGGGGCAAGAGGAATGATCTATATATCGAGACTGGACTGTATCAGGGAGTCAGGGGCAGTGCGATGGAACGGGCGCTTTATAATAATCCCGATGAGGCTTATTATCTAAAACTCTTCGCCGACGATCTATTAAAGTCAAAATCAAAGGTTTTTGTCGATGCGATGGCTGGCGAGAAGAAGATTTATCGTTACGATGCCTATCCTGAAATCGCCACTGTGATTGAAAATAACTATCGCATGGTGGATGAAGTTGAGGGCATTCGGATTTATGTAAGAAAATAGAGTAGTGAAAAAATGGTGAATAATCAAATTGATTTACGGTGGTGGCTACTTAGTAACTTGGCAAGTGTTCAATCTTTGTCAATTATTTACAGAATATCGGTAATAGTCACTTTTATTATCTTTATTTTTTGCGCTTTTTCTCCTCTCATATTCCTGAGAACTCCCACGGGTAAGATACAGAAATTTTTATTGTCAAATCTAATATTTATTATATCTTTAGTGACTTTTATTTTAGCGGCACGCTGGCCAGGTTTCTTGCCACCAATGCTAAATCCCGATGAGGCGCAGTTTACCGCAGGTGCGATAAAATTGTTGAAAGACCCAGTTTTCTGGCGTGCGGTAGATACAGGTTCATCTGGACCGCTCAATGTCTATCCTCTGACTCTACCAGCTTTTTTCGGGTTCAGAATTGAATATGCTAGTAGTCGTGTGATCGGCTTAATCATGATAACTGCTGCTATTGTTTGTCTTTATTATGCTTTATCCACTCTCTACGATAAGAGCCTTTCTCGCCTAGCAATAGTTCCTGTTGTTACAACTGTCGCCTTAATGACATTTTTTGACTATGTGCATTATACAAGTGAACATTTTTCGCTTGCAATATTAAGTGTGGCTTTGTTAATCGTTTGTAAATATTATGCTGGTAATTCATCTAATCCTAATCGGCTGATATTTGCCTTGGGTTTTATTCTGGGACTTACTCCCTTTGCCAAAATGCAGTCAGTTCCTATAGCTTTCTCAATTGCTTGTATATTTTTGCACATACTCTGGCTAAAAAGCAGCGCAAGAGTTCAATTTATCAGGAGTTTTGCTGCTTTCTTTCTTGGGGGAATGTTGTTCTCGGCTATAGTCATACTATATCTAACAATTTTCTCAATATATGATGCTTTCTGGAAATCTTACATACAACAAAATTTATTAATTTATTCTAGCCATGGTTTGATGGGAAACGTAAATCAACTAAGCTTTTTCGGAAAAATTAACATATTTCTTGGGATGTTAAGGGTAGTACCAGATACACAGAGATTATTTTTGTTAACAGCAATTGTCTTGATATTAGGAGTACCATTTCTAATATTAAAGCGTGTTTCCTTAAGCCGACATCAAGAGAATTCCAAGACATTTTGTTTTGTCTATTACAGTTTATTTATTTTGGTTGCGTCGAGTTATTCAATTATTAGACCGGGAAACGGGTTTACTCATTATTTACTGTTTCTAATCATACCTAGTGGATTTCTCATCGGCGTTTTTATAGGTGAACTGGCACAAGTCTTACAAGTGTCAAAATTAACCCGTTTAAACTTAAATTTCTCTCTTTTAACAGGTGTCATTTTTATTACAGTTGCTAGTAGTTTTTTAGAATTTGCCACAACGATAACATCAGATAATGTTTACCTCGATAATCGCAGAGTATTTGCTAAAAATTATCTTAGTCCGATTGCTAAAACTATTCTAAAGTATGCTTCTCCTGGTGAATCTATGGCTGTCTGGGGATGGGCATCAGAGTTATATGTTGACACGGGACTGGTAACAGCGACAATAGATAGTTTTTCCCTTTGGCAAATCCTACCAGGTTCACTGCAAGAATATTTTCTGAAAAGATACGCAGACGATCTTATTAATTCTAATGCTAAGTTATTTGTTGATGCTGTAGCTCCAAGAATGTTTTTCTTTACCGATAGAGAAACTCAGGGACACGAAGTTTTTCCTGAAATTGCTAGGTTTATCAAGGAAAATTATCGGCTAGTTGATGAAGTTCAAGGAGTTCGTATTTATCTTAAAAAATAATTATATGCTGCCTTTTTCCTGATTTGAGAACTGCGTAAAAGCTCCGAATAAGTTTGTGCATCACGACCCCAACTATCTGCATCTTACAGTATTTTTATACTACCCCACACTTTTCTAGATCGATTTAGTCTGATTGACGATTCGATCGTAAAATAGCAACAGATCAAGAGAGTACAGGTCAAATATGCCGAAATTTGTTATCTGGGGTAGTTATTGTGAAAACGTGCTGGAAAAACGCGCTCCCTATCGTCAAGCGCATCTAGAGGGATTAAATCAACAGAAAGAACGGGGAATTCTCATTACTATCGGACCAACGGCAGATTTAAGCCAAGTTTTCGGAATTTATCAGGCAGCCAGCGAGTCGGAAGTGCGAGAATTAATCGAAGCGGACCCCTACTGGCAAAATGGTATCTGGACAGAGTACCAAGTCAAAGAATGGATTCAAGCCATCTAAGGGGGCTATCAGCTATATTTTTCTATAAGGGTGTTGTCATCTCCGGTCAAGTCTGAGGATATTTTCAAGGATAAACCGAAGTTATCCCTTATCGATTCAAGCTGACAGCTGATAGCTTGCCTACTTTTTGCTTATCGCCATGGTTTACATCAAAAAGGTCGAACTCTCACACTTCAAATCCTTCGGGGGAACAACTCCTATACCCTTTTTACCGGGGTTTACGGTGGTTTCCGGTCCAAATGGTTCGGGAAAGTCGAATATCCTCGACGCATTGCTATTTTGCTTGGGATTAGCTACTTCCAAGGGAATGCGGGCCGAAAGATTACCGGATTTAGTCAATCACAGCTATAACAGTCAACGTCATAGCACCGAAGCGAGTGTTTCGGTGACTTTTGATGTTGCCGATATTCCCGACGCAACCGATAGGGATTGGACGGTTTCTAGGCGCTTAAAAGTGGCTAAGGGTGGCAGCTATACTTCTACCTACTATATCAATGGGGAAACCTGTACGGTTAGCGAACTTCACGACCAATTAAACCGTTTACGCATCTATCCCGAAGGGTACAACGTGGTGTTACAGGGGGACGTAACCCGAATTATCAGCATGAATGCTAAGGAAAGACGGGAAATTATCGACGAATTGGCAGGAGTAGCTGAATTTGACCGCAAAATTGAGAAAACTAAGGAGAATATCGATTCGGTTAAAGAAAGGGAAGAACGCTGCCAAATTATTGCCACAGAATTGCAAAAATCTCTGGAGAAATTAGCACTCGATCGCATTAAAGCCGAAAAATACCAAAAACTCAAGGCCCAAGTCCAAGAAAAGCAACAATGGGAAATTGTCCTCCATTGGCAAAATCTCCAGCAGCGCTGCCAGCAAGTAAAAGAACAAATTCAAGCTGGGGAAAAGGAAAAACAGGTTTTAACTGAGACTATCGCCAATTTATCCGAACAAATCGCCCAAAATAGTCAAGAATTAGAGAAACTCAATCAACAGGTCAAAGCTTTTGGGGAAGATGAACACCTGTCCCTAACTTCCCGATTAGCGAGTCAACAGGCCAAACGACAACAACAGCAACAACGGCAAAAAGAGTTAGAAAACCTCGAAAAAGAATCTCAGGCACAGAAAACAAGACTTTTAGAGGAAATTAATCGCTATAATCTCGAATTAAATCAGATTACTGCCCAAAAAAGCCGTTTAGAAACTGAAATTTTACCCAATCTCCTACTGACAACCCAAACCGCAAGGGAAACCCTAGAAAACCATCGTCTGCAAGCAAGTAGTCTCGCAGAAGCGTCAGAAGCTTGGGTAAAAGAACAAAGTGACCTTTCCCGCAATATTACCCGTCTTCAGGAACAATTAAACCCCTACCGTAGCCAACGGGCCCAATTGACCGAAAGATGCGATCGATTGCAAACTAATATAGTAGAAGCTGGTCAACGTCTGCAAGAATTAGAGCAAGTTATTAGCACAAAAACGGAAGAAAGTCAAGAAATATTACAAAAAATTAATCAATCGGATCCCGATATCCAAAATTTAGCCCAAAAACTCACCATTGCCGAACAAAATCGCGTCATCAGTCAGGACACCCAAAAACGTCTGCTCAAGGAACAACGGGACAAACAGAGGGAATTAGATAAACTGGAAGCGACCAAGCAAGCGCAACAGGAGGCCCAGGGAACCTATGCTACTCAAATATTATTACAGTCAGATTTGCCCGGAATCTGCGGATTAGTGGCACAATTAGGCGAAGTAGAGGAACGTTATCAAATTGCTCTTGAAATCGCCGCCGGAGGTCGTTTAGGTCATGTAGTCGTCCAAGATGATAGCGTTGCGGCTGCCGGAATTGCCTTGCTAAAACAGCGTCGCATCGGTAGGGCCACTTTTTTACCCCTGAATAAAATTCGTCCTCCCCGTCCCCAGGATATTTCCTCTCTGCGTCACGCGCGGGGTTATCTGGATTTAGCGGTGAATTTAGTTAAGTTTCAACCCCAGTATCGGGAGGTTTTTAACTATATTTTTGGCAGTACCGTGGTTTTTGAGGATATAGATTCTGCCCGTTATTATATCAATCAATATCGCATCGTTACTTTGGATGGCGAGTTATTAGAGATGACTGGCGCTATGACCGGAGGCAGCCAACCGACGCGATCGGGGCTGCGTTTTGGTAAAATCTCTCCGAAGGAGTCTAGTGAAGCGGAATCTCTACGGGAAAGATTAGCAGAAATCGATCGCATTCTTACCCGCAACGAAGAAAAAATTACCCAAGTTAATCATCTTATCAGTCAGTTAACCCAACAGTTAACCGAAACCCGTCAGAGTCATCGGGAAAATCAATTATCTCTACAACAATTAAGCAAGGATTTACAACGTTTAACCACAGAAAAAGAGGATTTAACCCGTCAATTATCGGGCCAGCAAGAGGAAATTACTATTTCTCGTCAACGGTTAGAAATATTAACCAGAGAAATTCCTGAGTTAGAGTTATCTTTACAGCAAGAACAGGAGAAATTAACTGCTTTAGAGGCCAATCATACCCATAGCGAATGGCAACAGGTACAGGGAATAATTCGCAGTCAAGAATTAGAGTTACAAACCCAAGAAAATCACCTCGCTACAGTCCGCGAACAGTTAAAAGATTTACATAATCAACAAATCAGACTAGAGGAAAAAAGTCAAGAGTCTGCGGATAGAATTATTGAGATTGACAAGATAATTACCGATGCATTTAATCAGACAAATATCGGTAATCTGGAGATAGAAAAACTTGATCGCCATATTTTAGAAATCAATCAAGCTTTACAGCAATTATCGCAACAACTAGGGGAAACCAAGCAAAAAAGAGACCAATTAGAGACAGTTTTGCGACAACAACAAAACCAGCAACAACAGGCTATCTGGCAATCGGAGAAGTTAGTCAACAATCAAGAGGAAAGACAAGCATTACTAACCACTTTACAGACAGAAATTAGTCAACTAGAAAGCGACTTACCCAATCCCTTGCCCGAAATTCCTGAAAGCGATCGAGATTTCGAGAAAATTCAAAGCGATATTCGGCAGTTACAACGGAAATTAGAAGCTTTAGAACCTGTGAATATGTTAGCTTTAGAAGAATACCAAAAAACTAAAGAGAGATTAGATGAACTATCAGAAAAACTGCAAACTCTAGAAGGAGAAAGAACCGAACTACTTTTACGGATAGAAAACTTTACCACCCTCAGATTTAATGCTTTTCAGGAAGCATTTACTGCCGTTAACGAAAACTTTAAGAATATATTTGCCACCCTGTCCGATGGCGATGGTTACTTACAACTAGAAGACGAAAATGACCCCTTTAATGGTGGCTTAAATCTGGTGGCACATCCCAAAGGAAAACCCGTACAGCGATTAAGTTCCATGTCTGGAGGTGAAAAATCTTTAACCGCTTTAAGCTTTATTTTTTCCCTACAAAGATATCGTCCTTCTCCCTTTTATGCGTTTGATGAAGTGGATATGTTTTTAGATGGGGCCAATGTGGAGAAATTGGCCAAAATGATTCAAAAACAAGCACAACAAGCGCAATTTATTGTCGTTAGTTTGCGTCGGCCGATGATTGAAGCTTCCGAAAGAACCATCGGTGTCACCCAAGCGCGGGGAACCCATACACAGGTACTAGGAATTAAAGTTTAACCTAAGACGCAAGTGGGAAGTGGGAAGTGGGGTGTGGGAAGTGGGGTGTGGGGTGTGGGGTGTAGGGTGTGGGGAAGTGGGGAAATGGGGAGAATAAATAAAAATAATCTCCTAAATCCTGACTGACTTGAAAATAGAGGCTGAAATAAGGTAAATTCGTCAATCATACTAAATCCGTTGAGTATAAGCTACATATCAGCAGAGGTACTCCTGCAAGGGGAGTGACGCTTAAATTATTACAGATGCGTCAGCGCCTGCGTGTAAGCATCCCACCGAAAAACTAATGCGCAGATCGGAAGAGCAC
>NZ_JADBTF010000331.1:0-4815 GCF_020246295.1 Microcystis sp. M090S1
AAAGACGCTCTTTGGTCGCCCAGTTATTTCGTCTCTTCTGTAGGAGGTGCGCCACTGGAAGTTCTTAAGTCTTATATCAAAGATCAGGAAAAGCCGTCGTAAAACGACGGGGTTTTAACCCAAATTTTCGATAACCGATGAAAATACTAGGTATAGACGTTAGCCGTAATTGGGCTATCGTGGTTTTTTTGTGCGAATTTCCGTCTGTTTCCCCTCTACAATACTCGAAAAGTATTGGGGAACCGATTAAAGGATACCCGCGAATTAAGGGAAATATTCAGCTTAATGACATAGCTTATAAGTTAGAATGCAATGCTGAAGCGATCGAGATTATTAAATCTTTAGAAGCTGATGCGATTATTTTAGAGCCTACGGGTTACTGGTATGCAAGCTTCTGGGTTAATTGTGCTAAGAAATTAGGGTTAGATATTTATTGGATATCCCATCAGCAAACCAAGATAAATCGACAGCATTATTTTAAGACCAAAAATAAAGACGATTATCTCGACGCTCTAACCATTGCCCTAACCTATTTTGATAAGTCAGGGTTAGACGATTTAGGAAATCCCCCGATCTTAAACAATTATGACTATGACTCGCTCGATTTATTACGTCGGACTTTTCACGAGAGAGAGCAAATTGATAAAAACAAAAATTCTTTGATTAATCAACTTAGACAGCGATTGTGTTGTGAACACCCAGAAATCGCTCAAAGAGACTTTGATTATATTGGAGTTAACGGGTTTAATCCTACATTAGGACATATCGCTGGATTGAGAAATAACCCACGGATTAAAGTCACGGCTGGCACTGGAATTAGCGAATATAGCCAGTTATTGGCCAATGACATCATAATGTACGAAACTAGAATATCAGTTAAAGAAGGGGAACTAAGCGAAATTCTAGAATTGGAACAATTTAATCCCTATTGTCAAGTATTCAATCAATTTTGCTTTGGTACTGTCACTCAGAGTTTACTGCTTTTGCACTGCTATCCTATCGAAAGATTCCTCGTTAACGGGAAACCTTACTTTAGAGGTAATCACGATATCAGCCTGAGAAAGTTTCAGGCTTATCTGGGGTTAGGATATTCTTACCAGATTTCAGGGGATACCTCCGCTAAACAGGACAAGGTTAAAAAGTCCTGGAAGGGTTCCGACTTAATGCGCTCTCACTTGTACGCTCACGCAATGGTAATTATTTGTCCCAACAAGCCCGCTAAAACCGAGATTATGACTAAACTCAAGAACTCTTGGCTAAATCCGAGAACACACACCTATTGTACTTGCAACGAAAAAACCGGGGAAAAAATCGAAGTGATTCAAGAGTTACCAAGTTTTAAGGCGTTGGGGAAAGATGGACTATGTCGCTTGCTTTTTTACGAGACTAGGCTACTCTATCAACTTTTAACTCGGAATTTGCTAAAGTGATATTTGGCTAAATTAACTTTTTCTTAAGAGAATCTGAATGCACATTGCCTGGTTAGGAAAAAAATCTCCTTTTTGCGGTAACGTTACCTATGGGCGAGAAGTGACTAATTCCCTGCTCGATCGAGATTATCAAGTCAGTTTTCTGCATTTTTCTTCCGAAAAACCCACCGTAGGCGATTGGCCCGACTTTTACGACGAAATCACCCTGCCACGTCTCTATAGTTCCCAAGTCTATACTATTCCCACCCTGAAATCGAGTCGGGTTCTACAGGATAAACTCAGGGAACTGAAACCCGATCTAGTTCATGCGTCCTTACCCCTGTCTCCCCTCGATTTTCTGCTACCGGAAATTTGTGAGTCTTTAGATTTGCCTCTGGTGGCGACTTTTCACCCGGCTTTTGATAGTAAAATTCGCAATCTCATCTCTAGTACCCAATTATTAACCTACCAACTACACGCCCCTTTTTTAGCTAATTACGATAAAGTAATTATTTTTTCCACCTCTCAACGGGATTTTTTAGTTAAATTGGGGGTTCCCGAAGAAAAATTAGCAATTATTCCCAATGGGGTTGATGTTAATAAGTATTGTCCAGGTCCCTCGAATATTAAAGCTCAATATAATGCCGATTGTTTATTTGTTTATCTCGGTCGGATCATGCCGGAGAAAAATGTAGAATCTTTATTGAAAGCTTGGAAAAAAACCAATTTAGGGGATAGATGCAAACTGCTCATTGTGGGCGATGGTCCGTTAACTCCTTCCCTTAAACCTTTTTATGGAGAAGAAGATGGTATTATCTGGTTAGGTTTTATCGGCGATGAAAATAAACGAATTGAAATTTTGCGCGGGGTTGACGGCTTTATTTTGCCCTCATTAGTGGAAGGTTTATCGATTTCCCTCTTGGAAGCGATGGCCTGCGGTGTTGCTTGTCTGGCTACGGATGTGGGGGCCGATGGGGAAGTGTTAAAAGGTGCGGGAATAGTTCTAGATACTAAAGGACTAATTACCCAATTAAAAACTCTCTTACCCGTATTACGAGATCATCCCGAATTAACAACAATTTTCGGACAAAAAGCCCGTCAAAGAGTTTTAGACTCTTACAGTCTCAGCAAAAATATCGATCGCTTACAGTTAGTTTATAAAGAAGTGTTAGCCAAAAAACAATCTTCTCTTAGCTACTTTCACTAAGGAATTTATATGACGATTGCCCGGACAATTTGCTTGGGATTTATTGCGGTAATTTTAGCGGGAACTTCCCTGTTGATGTTGCCTGTTTCTACCACTAGCGGCACTTGGAATGACCCAATTGTTGCCCTCTTTACCTCCACTTCTGCTGTCTGTGTTACGGGTTTAGCAGTAGTAGATACGGGTACTTATTTTTCTTTTTGGGGTCAATTATTTATTGCTTTATTAGTGCAAGTGGGGGGTTTGGGATATATGACCACTACCACTTTTTTAATGTTATTAGTTGGGCGAAAATTTGACCTGAGACAGAAGTTAGCGATTCAAGAATCCTTTGATCGACCTTTCCTACAAGGTAGTCAAAGTTTAATGAAATCAGTGATTGCTACTACTCTAGTTTTTGAGTTAACAGCAACTTTGGTTATGTTAACTGTCTTCGCCCAAAAGTATGATTTTAGATATGCGGTGTGGTTATCTTTATTCCATAGTATTAGTGCTTGGAATAATGCCGGTTTTGGCTTGTTTAAAGATAACTTGATGTCCTATCAATCCTCAATTATTATTAACTTAGCTATCACAGGATTGATCGTTTTTGGAGGTATCGGTTATCAAGTAATTATCGAGTTTTATACTTGGTCTATTCACCGCTTTCGATATAAAAGAAAAGGCTTTGTTTTTTCTCTTAACTATAAAGTTGCTATCAGTACAACTATATTTTTATTAGTGATGGGAACATTGGCTTTTTTATTTACTGAACAGGGAAATGGTGACACTTTGGCTAATTTATCAATTAAAGATAAATTGCTGGCCGCTTGGTTCCAATCAGTAACATCGAGAACAGCAGGATTTAATACCATTGATATCGGGAAAATTTCCGTAGAAGGTTTATCAATTACCATGGCTCTCATGTTTATAGGAGCCAGTCCTAGCGGTACAGGGGGAGGTATTAAAACCACAACCTTTAGGATTTTATATAACTGTACTCGCTCGGTTTTAAGAGGCCATGAAGAAGTGACTCTCTATCAAAGACGCATTCCTATGCCGTTAATTTTAAAGTCAATGGCGGTGGTTTTTGGTTCGGTTATAGCGATTATTATCTCCACACTAGCTATCTCATTTGTGGAGACAGATTTTAAAATGATTCAACTGTTTTTTGAGGTAGTTTCTGCCTTTGGAACTGTCGGCCTATCTATGGGTATAACCGCCGCTTTATCGCCGATTTCTAAGTTAATTATTGTTTTTATGATGTATTTGGGACGGGTAGGAGTTATACTTTTAATAGCGGCTATTATCGGCGATCCGAAACCAACAGTTATTAATTACCCCGAAGAAAACCTTTTAGTGGGATAATTAATATCAGTTATCAGTTATCAGTTATCAGTTTCTCCTGTCTCCTCACTCATTGACACTAGCATTTTAAATGCGTAACAGTTTAACTTCAAATTATGCAATCAATTAAATTTTTTAGTAGTATGCGTCCCCAAAATCGTCAATTTGCCGTCATCGGATTAGGCAGATTTGGGCGCGCTGTCTGTGAAACCTTACGCAAACAAGGTTATCAAGTGGTAGCGACAGATATTGACAAAGGATTAGTAGCACAAGCGTTATCTGATCGAATAGTAGATAATGCGATCGAGCTTGATTCTACCAAACCTAACGCCCTGCGAGAAGCGGGAATTTTTGAAACCGATACGGTGATTGTCGCTATTGGTAAATACGTTGAAGAAAGTATCATTACTACTCTCAATTGTAAGGAAGCGGGGGTTAATTTTGTCGCCGCTAAAGCCTCCACAGAAATCCATGGAAAATTACTCAAAAAAGTTGGTGCAGATTTAGTAGTTTTTCCCGAATACGATGCTGGTTGTGAGTTAGCGCACCGTTTAACTAGACCATCAATTTTAGAACGATTTGATCTCGATCCTGAACATAGTATTGTCGAGTTAAAAGTCCCGGAAGCTTTTCACGGTAAAACCCTAGCAGAGTTAGAAATTCGTAATCGTTATGGGTTAAATATTGTCGCTGTCGGTAATGCGGAAAAATTCAAGATTAACCCCAATCCCCAAGAAAGATTACACAAGGATTTAGCAATGGTGGTGATTGGTTCTAACCGAGATATTCAGCGTTTACCGATTTGACACTCCCCGCTCTAAAGAGACGGGGATTCTTGGTTCACAGAGATTACTTGCTTAGACAGAATTGCTTCTG
>NZ_JADBTF010000332.1:0-15475 GCF_020246295.1 Microcystis sp. M090S1
TGTGGAAGCCTTGGAAGCTTTTCGGACAGCGATGTCTTTCCGTTTCTTTGAGTGGCTGACCGAGAATCGGGATGTGTTTGCCGCTTACAAAGCCAGTTTAGGCTTTGTTTGGGCTTGAAATTTGTTTAAGTCCCACTAGGAAAAGTAGAGTGCTGATCAAAGCTGTGATCAAGAGGAATCCCCAAATCTTCCAGAGCAATCCTTGCGCTTTGTTGGATTTAAGAGGCCAGAAATACACCCTACTGGCGAGATCGGACTTACTGTACTTTCTACCAGCGAGATCAGACTTATTGTACTTTTCCTCAGTTAAGCAACTTTGGGATCGAGAAAGACCAATTAAGCAACTATAGCGGTGTGCAGTCGTATGAGGTACAGTGTCACGAGCTATAAACCATGCTAGGCAAAGCTTGGTCTGTATCTCACTCAAGCGCTTACCGCTATAACACTGTCGATACGTTCACCTAAACGAAACCTCAAAAAACTTTTTGGTTCTGCAAAGTTGACCACACCACTATTTACACTAGGGTCAAAGACAAGAGAAGCAAATTGAACCAAAATAGAAAGAACAACCAAGCTGCTAATTAACCATCGTTTGAGCCGATTAACCGATAACATCTCTAAGATTAGCAAAGCTATTAAGGGAAGAAGTAGTAGCTGAACTGAGGTAACGTGATAACGAGCAGCCCAAGAACCATCTCCATGCCAGAAATCCAGTTTGCTGGTTAAGATAATATGAAAGACAAGTGCAAAAATTGAGGAAATAAAATATATTCGTATATAAGGTGTTAATTTGTTAAATAAAATAATCCCCAATACTAAACACGGTAAAAGAAAGGGGTCGTAAATAAATATACTTTTAGCTGGTGAGAAGAGAACGCCGAGAATACCAACGTAGGGAGGGTGTATGAGAGGATAATTAGGGGGCAATTCTGGCAACCCTGAAAAGATTGCTCCATTGCGGATTTGCTCCATGAGTAAGGATGTTCCCGTTGTCCAAAAATCCCCAAAGCGTAAGTAATTAAATAATCTACTCATAAAAAAGAAGGGAAATCAGCCGAAGTTCCAGAGTATGGCTGTCTTAAAGATTTGATTCAGCTTGAAATTTTTATAAATTAGACAGCTAATTAGAAACCCAAAAACTGTTAGAGCATAAATGATAGTTGTCGAGCGAATGATAATAGCTGCTCCGATTGCCAATCCACTCAAAAAAACATAAGGTACTTTGTTAGTTTTAATATAAGCTAAAGCACAAGCATAACCTAAAATCACACAAAGTAGGACTGGATTATTTTGTTGAAAAGTTTGTGCATAGTGGAGAACGGTAGTACCTAGCAACCAAATCAAGCTGGCAGATGCCGCAATTTTCTCCTGAAAATCAAATAGTCTAAGTAACCAATAACAAGAGAGAACAACTAATACATTTAGAGGGATAACTACAAGAAAACTAACCGCAAATTCTCGTAATAAGTAAGGCTTAATACTAGGAAAAACTTTAGAGAGTTGAGTGCCAATCCAATCTGCGGGCAACATTAATAAGGATTGTCCTATATCATAAGCTTCATATCGTTTTCCATCTACTCCTAAAACACCAACACGGTCTAATCGAGAGGAAGGACGATAATTTGGGGGTAAAGAAACCTCCTCAGTTCCTGTCCACAGGGCATGGGCCATTCTTAGCCTAACATCGGTATCTGGAGGTAAGTTGGCAGGATTGATTATTGTTATCCAGAGTAGGGCAATAAGAGCTACTTTTGTGACTGTTTTCATGATCATCTATTTTTAGGATCTGTTTGAAAAGTTATCGGGCGTTGCTGATTTTAAGTATCAATTGTCCTCTCGGCAATTTTTAAAACCTAGCACTAAGGTAACTTGTGGATAGGAGGCACAATTTAGTCTTCATGTCTTGATTCAGCGACACCGCTTTTTACTATCTTCTGAGCTGCCGCTTCTAGGCTGGTAATTGCGGTTTCTGCCGTCAAAATGTCAGGAATATCACTTAAACTAGCAGTTTGATAAACCTGTTCATTTCTAGCAAATAAATTGCTCATATCTTGAGAATAATTAGAAGCGATCGATAATAAAGCTCCGGCAAAAATATAGATAGGTAAAGGTAAAATAAAACCCTTTGCCCACTGATAAAATTCCACCAACAAAAATAACAAAACACAACCCACAATCCAGACTTTCATCGCACTTTTTCCCTATTTTTACGAGAAAAGGTGAGCAAGAAGCCCACCTTTTATTTAACTAATTCCAGTGAGAATTTATTCGATCACGGGAGCGATTAACTCGCGTCTTTCCCCCGAAATAACTTTCACCTTACCTTCCTCATCGATATCGACCATGGCCGTATCCCCATCAGAAACCCGTCCGGAGAGAATTTCCTCAGCCAGAACATCTTCCAACAGACGCATAATCGCACGACGTAAGGGACGAGCGCCGTAGGCCGGATTATAACCTTCCTCGATCAAGCGTTCTTTAAACTTATCAGTAACAGACAAAGTAATATTTTGTTCTGTCAGACGTTTAAACACATCCTTGAGCAGGATTTCGGCGATTTCCTTGACTTCTTCCTTATTGAGTTGACGGAAGACAATAATCTCATCGAGACGGTTGAGGAATTCAGGGCGGAAATACTGTTTTAATTCCTCATTAACCAGCGATCGAATGCGATTATACTGGGCTTCGGCTTGATTATCGGCAAACTCGAAACCTAAACCACCGCCACCCTTCTCGATGACTTTAGAACCGATGTTCGAGGTCATGATCAACAGGGTATTTTTAAAGTCCACCGTGCGACCTTTGGCATCGGTCAAACGTCCATCTTCAAGGATTTGCAGAAGCATATTGAAGACATCGGGGTGAGCTTTTTCGATTTCGTCGAATAGCACCACCGTATAAGGACGACGACGCACCGCTTCCGTTAATTGTCCCCCTTCGTTGTAACCAACATAACCCGGAGGTGAACCGATTAACTTAGAAACCGTGTGCCGTTCCATGTATTCCGACATATCGAGACGGATCATCGCATCTTCGGAACCAAAGAAATAAGCGGCCAGAGCTTTAGTTAACTCAGTTTTACCCACCCCCGTCGGACCGGAGAAGATAAAGGAAGCAATGGGACGGTTGGGATTTTTCAGACCGACGCGAGCGCGACGAATGGCACGAGACACCGCTTTTACTGCGTCCTCTTGACCGATGAGACGCTGATGCAGGGTATCTTCCATGTGCAGCAGTTTCTCGGATTCGGTTTCGGTCAGTTTATTGACGGGAACCCCAGTCCAAGAAGCGACGATGTGAGCGATTTCCTCCGCATCCACAAAGGGTTCATCGTTGCCATCTTCGCCTTTTTTGGTGGAAGCGAGATTCCGGATCTGGGTTTTGATTTCCATTTCCCGGTCGCGCAATTCCCCAGCTTTCTCGAAGTCTTGACCGCGCACCGCGTCATCTTTTTGTTTGAGAATTTGCCGCAGTTCTTTATCTAATTCCTTGGCTGCTGGAGGCAATTGGGAATTAATCAAGCGCACTCTCGAACCAGCTTCATCGATTAAATCGATCGCCTTGTCCGGTAAGAAGCGATCACTAATGTAGCGATCGGACAATTTCGCCGCCGCTTCTAGCGCTTCGTCTAAGATTTTTAGTTTATGGTGCTGTTCGTAGCGTTCCCGGAGACCGTAGAGAATTTCGATCGTTTCTTCTACGGAGGGTTCACCGACCATAACCGGTTGAAAACGTCTTTCTAGAGCCGCATCCCGTTCGATATGTTTGCGATACTCATCCAAGGTCGTCGCCCCGATACATTGTAGTTCTCCCCGGGCCAAAGCCGGTTTGAGAATATTGGCCGCATCGATCGCCCCTTCGGCTGCCCCGGCACCGATGAGAGTATGAACTTCATCGATAACAAGGACGACGTTACCCGCTTGGCGAATTTCGTCCATGATTTTTTTGAGGCGTTCCTCAAATTCGCCGCGATACTTGGTTCCCGCCACTAGCAAGCCGATATCGAGGGTGACAACCCGTTTTTCTTCGAGAATGTCGGGAATATCCTTGTTAGCGATGCGTTGGGCCAATCCTTCTGCGATCGCTGTTTTACCTACCCCCGGTTCCCCGATCAGGACGGGGTTATTTTTGGTACGACGACCGAGAATTTGGATAACGCGCTCGATTTCCTTTTGTCGGCCGACCACGGGATCGAGTTTACCCTCGCTGGCCATTTGGGTGAGATTGGAACCGAATTCGTCAAGAGTGGGGGTTTTGGTGCGACCTTGGGAAGATGAACCGGCGGCCACTTCGGCGGTTTCCCCTAACATTCTGATCACTTGGGTGCGAACTTTCGAGAGATCCACGCCGAGATTTTCCAGAACCCTAGCGGCCACACCTTCCCCTTCGCGAATTAGTCCTAAAAGGAGATGTTCTGTGCCAATATAGTTATGGCCCAGTTGACGGGCTTCTTCGAGGGAGAGTTCTAAAACTCGTTTGGCTCTCGGGGTGAAGGGAATTTCCACGGCTACGAATCCGGAACCGCGACCGATGATTTTCTCCACCTCCACGCGCGCATCTTTGAGATTGACACCCATGGACTTGAGGACTTTGGCGGCAACTCCCGTTCCCTCTCCAATTAGTCCTAGTAAAATCTGCTCTGTTCCCACGAAGTTATGGCCAAGGCGGCGGGCTTCTTCTTGGGCGAGCATGATTACTTTAATGGCTTTTTCCGTAAATCTTTCAAACATAGCCTATCCATCACCTACACAAGCGACCCTAGATATGCTGATTTTAGCACGCCTTTTTAGTTTAGCCCTCTTTCAGTGATCAGTTATTGGGGAGCGGCTATTAGTTATAGTGGTTGTAGCTCTGAAGATTTTTTCTGGGGTCAATCGGTCTCAGCTGACTTGCGGAGATGCCCGGAATCTCCCGGATTATGGTTTTAGCCCCCTGGAAACCTGCTGATAAGTTGTTCACCGTTGCATAATCCCCTAGGGTCGTGGTCATCCCCATCCCTCGATCGCTTGACTTATTGACCGCCCATTTTCAGATCAAAACTCGAAGTATAAGCAGATTAAATATTACTACCTATTGACAAATGAGTATATATGTTGTATCTCGGGGTGATATACAGAAAGTTGACCCATATCGTTGCTCTGGAGACTGTTATACAGAAAGTTGACCTATAATATGTAGTTATAACCCTAACACCTCAGAAATTTAGTCAACACATCGAAGAGAGGTTCTATGTCAAGAGTTATTAACCATTCATGGAAAAACGGTGGAGATGATTCTTCGAATCCTGCTGTTGTTGTTTTAGATAACGGTCACGTCCTTATCACTGCTGATGCTGATACAGACGCTGATGGTAGCCCCGATGCTGACCAAATAGATGACACAGGTCAACTTCAAACGGCTCTGGGCAGAGACAATGGCTGGAAAGGTGACAATAAATATGTCAATGCAAGAATCATTCCTTACTATGTCTTACCAGGAAACTGGAAAGAAGTAACCAATGTAAGCTGTAAACTTGGCGATATTGCCAAAGTCTCTTACAAAAATAAGACTGTCTATGCTATTTACGCTGATGTTGGCCCTGATGAAATTATTGGAGAGGCTTCTATTGCAACCGTCGAAGCACTAGGCCATAATCCTTGGAATAATGGACATACAAAAATTGTTTCAGGGATTCCTCATGGCGTAACCTATGAGGTCATTCCCGAATCATCAAACCTTGCTCAAACGCTAAACTTTGAAACAATTCAAGCCTACGGCAAAACTTTATTTGGAGAAACCACACCACCAAATCCATCAGAGGTTCAGAACTCTATCACTTGGCTAGAATTTAACCGTTCAGAGAATGGAAACCCCGCCATTACTGCTTATGCAGGCCCAGAAGCAAAATACACACGTTTTTATACAACCAAGGAATCATTAATCGGGTTTCTTCAGGCTTTTCCTAATGCTCATACAGCTTTAGTTGCAGCGAATAAACCTATTCCAGATTGTCCAGATTTCACAGCGAATCGCCCCGATTCTGCTCAGAAATTTGTGACTTTCTTTAAAAATAACTATCAAGCTGTTCGACGTGAAGTTGAACGATGGTTTATTGATAATATTCCAACACAATGGTCAACTAATGCTGTAACAAATGGTTGCGTTGCTCATCAAGTTAGTTGTCTGCATTTATGCGAACTACCTCATCCTACACTAGATACCCTTCCATCAGTCAATGTAGATCAATTTGTTGAGTGGGCATTAAGTCATAACTGGACAAAAATTACCTCTATGGATAGTTTGAAGCCAGGAGACATCTGTGTAAGTGGGCCAAGTAGCACTGACCTCGATCATGTCTATTGTTTTGTAGATTACATTGATAATGAAAATGCCCATGTTCTTCATAATCAAGTATTTGGGTTAGCAAAGCGTTCTTTAGTTGGCAATGGCTGTGGACGTTGGAGATTTGCATTAAGAATGCCATAACATTTACGGATCGGATAGGTGATTGGGTATAACACCGTGTTGCAGCGGACTATATGTAAATCCAGTGCGATCGCAATTTTGTAGGGTGCGTTCCCTAAAACAACTTCTACCGCTTCAGCGATCGATTTTGGGGAACGCACCATGCTCATTGATTGAAACTGTGAGTCTAAGCCTCGTGGGTTGGGTTGAGCGAAACAAGACTGGGGCGAAAATAGCTCAATTCGCTTGAAAAAGCGAAACCCAACCACCCCAAAGGCTACTCTTTGTTGGGTTTCCTTGGGTCAACCCAACCTTGTATTCAATACTGGTTTTACATACGCAGCACCTCAGTTTTTAAAGAGATTTGACGTTTCGACGGTCGCGGAAGTTATTCCCATCCCCATCCCCATCCCTTCTAGCCCCCTTGATGGTCTTTCAAGAGTATCCATTGGAAGACGAATATCTTCTGATGGCTCAGACACTATAGTTACAGTTGAACCGAGTTGGGGGCTGTGGCTGGCGCAGCAGGCGGAGCTACTATTGGCGCATTCACCTGTACTACAAGTGTTGTCGCAGCACCAGCAGCACCGATCTGTGGTGCTGCTGGTGGTTTAATTGCTGGTGTGGTTGGTCTGGTTTTTCGTCCTTCGGATAATGTAAATTCACAGCCTTGAATGCTGCTTGACCTTGATTGGGTAAGCGATAATTGAGGGTATCTCCTTTAGATAAGTGGATTCCAATATGACTGAGCAACTTGATCAGGTGATTGCCCGATTGAAAGCCTTGCCAACCGATAAGCAAGACGCAATCGCAACCTTAATTCTAGAAGAACTCGAAGATGACCAGCGATGGGATGAGTCATTTGCTCGTTCTCCAGATTTGTTGGCTAAATTGGCAGCCGAAGCAATGACAGAATACCGAGCAGGCAAAACTCAAGAACTCGATCCAGAAACATTGTGAAATCTCGCACCACTGCCCAATTTCGTAAACTGTTTGCTGATCTTCCAGAGTTAGTTCAAGAGCAGACGCGCAAAGCATATCGACAATTCAAGCAAGAGCCAAGCTACCCCAGTTTGCGATTCAAGAAAGTTCATCCAAAATTACCCATCTACTCTGCACGCATCAACAGAGATTACCGTGCTGTTGGGCAATTAGAAGATGACACAGTAATCTGGTTCTGGGTCGGTTCTCATGCGGAATATGATCTGCTCCTTGATCAGTTGTAGAAACGCCAGCTAACAAACCACATGAACCCGACCGTATCAAAGTATGAGTTTATCCGAGAGGTTATTGGCGGCGGGTGATTGCGAACGTTAGACAGAATTTTCGGACAAATTGAGGATAAAAGATGTTAATTAGACCATCAAAGTTAAAGTTCAGGATAGAAAAACTTTATTTTGCTTTAATATTTTCCATTCTCTATATCGACTCTACGCTTGTTTTTGCACAATCTTCTCACTCAATTCTAGGAAGGTGGGACAATATTGGATTAAGTACTAATAACTTAATATCTTATAGAGTTTTTCAAAAAGATGGTCAAGTATTTGGACGTTACGATTTGACAATAATGGTAATCGAACTGGAGGAGGTCAAAAGTATGTAGCAAAATATAAAATTAATTCTAATGGGGTCATTAGGATCTTCAATCAACTTAAAGAGTCTTGTATTTTGATTAAAAGCAATGAAATGCAATGTTACTCTGACAATGAGAGACTAGGAGACCTTGGATATTACAAAAAAAGATATAGCGTTTCCTGTTGGCAAGAGGTACATTGTCGATGGTGAAAAGCTTAATCAGCAAAGGTTTAACTGTGCCACACAGGTGTGAGAAACGCTATAGTTCGATTGCTATTTTTGAGTTGGGTCAATGATCAGGAAACATGGCCGATTCAAGTCTGAATTGCATCAATGTCTGATCTACCTTCATAGAATACCTCATTCGGGGTACGATAGTGCGATGCCAAAGGCACTGCGTAGCAGAGCGCAATCTTGTAGGGTGCGTTCCCTAATGCAACTTCTACCGCTCCAGCGATCGATTTTTGGGAACGCACCATGCACATTGATTGAAACTGTGAGTCTAAGCCGCGTAGGTTGGGTTGATCGAAACAAGACTGGGGCGAAAATAGCTCAATTCGCTTGAAAAAGCGCAACCCAACCCCCCCAAAGGTCACTCTTTGTTGGGTTTCCTTGGGTCAACCCAACTACAATAATTGCTGCTCTATTGATCGCCCATTTTCAGGTCAAAACTCGAAGTATAAGCAGATTAAATATTACTACCTATTGACAAATTAGTATTTTATGTTATAAAACGGGGTGATATACAGAAAGTTGACCCATATCGTTGCTCTGGAGACTGTTATGCAAAAAGTTTTCGTATAATATGTAGTTGTGTTGCTGGGTTACCTGTGAGACAGTCCTTCTGAATAATCCTGATAAGATAAAATTAGTGTCATGGCAACTGCTGAATTTCCCTAAAAATTTTAATACTTAGTTATTAAAAAGAGTTATGCAAGATGACTGTTTTACCTTGTTGAAGTCAACATTATTTACGAGTTAACCAATGAACGATTACAGACTTAATGAACTAGAAGAGATTTTAGATCTGCTATATGAAAAATTGAGTGCTTTTCAAAAGGAGTTAATTACTTCTGCAAGCCCAAACATTCAGTTCGAGTTGAAACAAAGAATCAAGAAAGAAATCCTACCAAGTATTCGTAGCTATGAAGCCGAGTACTGGCGTATTTATCCGGAGGAGAGAATTCACTTTTCAGAAGAGGAGGCAAACGGTCAGCTGTTGAAAATAGAGTCTTCTATCTCATCTATATCCACGATACCTAAGAGCGAGCTGTCCTCTCAACTGATTTACCTTCTGCAAGATATTCAGTTAAAACTGAAGCAAGAGAAGACAGCATCAGGTAAGCTTAAAGTGGTTATTCCTTTAATTCCTATGATAGCTTCTTATGAATTAGAAGTAGAAACAGAAGGGTATATGTATAAGACTTGGATGGCACTTAAAAGGCTTATTCGGAGATAAGAAATGTCACCTTCAGATAAAGAAACTGAATTAAAAAACTTGAAAGAAGAAGAGAAACTATTATCCGAGAAGTTAACGGACTTCCGGATTCAGGTTCACACAGCTTCTAGCCCAGGAGTTAAGTTTGAACTTAAGAAGGAGATTGAGAAGTCTCAGCAACAACTAGATGAAATTAGACATCAGATAGCTGCCCTAGAAACACCTCCGAGTATATCATCTGTACCTAAAAGTCCTAGTTACGTTTATACGATACATAGGATACCCCTCAAAAACAAAAAGCTGTTTATAATTTTTGTTTGCACTATTTTAGCTATAGTTGCTTATAATTCTACCTGGCTTGCAGTCCATGTATCTCTGTCTTATCAAACCTATAATACTGCGACGGTGATGGCTGAACAACAAACACCGTACCAACCGAGTGAGTCACAGCAGAGTATTTTAGGGCAGTTTAATAAGTTTGCTGAGCGCGAAATGCTCAAACAACAGAAGTATCAAGAACTATATCCCAAAGTTTGGGAGGAGACGAACACTCAGCATAGACTCCAAACGTGGCAATGGATTGGCTCAATCAACTTCGTGATCCTAGCCTCCTTAACATTTACTTTATTGATTAAGAACTATTTGATAAGCTCAAAAATTTTCAATGTAGTTAACTTTGTAGTTGCTGCCACTTTTACAGCAGTGTTTTTTTTCACCTTCAAAGTACCAGAAGTGTTCTTTCCACGTTTCTTTCAGTCTGTATTCTTTACAATTATTGTTCTATTACCTTTTAGCTTTTTTCATTACAAATTAGTAGAAGCATTCTCATATTCTCAAGCACTTCAAGAGTATTTCTCAGAACAAAAAGTGTATTTATTCTTGTCTTTCATAGGAGGCACAAGCATCGGTTTAGGTGTTTTTTCAGGTTTATGGTTTCACAATGTTGCAGCGATAATTTTTCTAAATGGCATGGCATTAGCAGTGTTCCTTACATTATCAAAGCGTCTTTATGATTGATTTGGTGGTGATTCGGTAGTGCGATGCCAAAGGCACTGCGTAGCAGAGCGCAATCTTGTAGGGTGCGTTCCCTAAGGCAACTTCTACCGCTCCAGCGATCGATTTTGGGGAACGCACCATGCACATTGATTGAAGCTGTGAGTCTAAATGCAATGCCGCCCTTGTGGGCCTAGTTGGGGAATGTTAGCGAAGATTGCCAATGTTTAGGTTAAAATAGAGGGGCAAAAGTTGCAACGGGGTCAGGACAATGACAGTTAATCAACTCCGCTACAGCAAAGAAGAATTCGCCCGACGTGGTAATGAGATTTATCAATCTCAGGTGCGCCCCCAAGTCGAGGAAGGCAATCATGGGAAGATTGTAGCCATAGATATTGAAACAGGGGCTTTTGAAGTAGCAAAAGACAGCCTCACAGCTTCCGATCAACTTTTAGCCCGATTGACCTATGCTCAAATTTGGTTCGTAAGAATCGGACATCGAGCAGTTCATCGAGTCGGTTTGATTGGGGCAAATTTGTTTCAATGATTAATCAACTCTACGCTTGTTTTTGCACAATCTTCTCACTCAATTCTAGGAAGGTGGGACAATATTGGATTAATTACTAATAACTTAATATCTTATAGAGTTTTTCAAAAAGCGTGAGTTGGGTCAATGATCAGGAAACCTAACTATTTTCTAACCAAACGATTAGGAAACAGTTATGTTATGATTTTCAGAGTAAGCCAGAGATGATAAGACACCATGAAAAATCGCATCTTTACTGTTATTTTGTACAAAGAAGATAATATGTACATTGCTGAATGTCCAGAAGTTGGTACAGTAGATCAAGGAGAAACAATTGAGCAGGCGATTGCTGGATTGAAAGAAGCCACACGGCTTTACCTAGAGGAATTTACCTTACCAGAAACATCCCCTAGATTTGTGACCAGTATTGAGGTTAGTTATGCCTAAGCTGCCACGAATCTCTAGTCGGGAGGCAGTTAGATCTCTTGAACGCTTAGGCTTCGAGCAAGTTCGTCAAACAGGTAGCCATGTTGTGATGAAGAAAGAAACCGAAGAGGGCAAAATTGGTTGTGTTGTCCCTGTACATCAGGAATTGAAGGTTGGTACATTAAGTGGAATTCTGAAACAAGCCCAAGTCACAGTTGAAGAGTTCATTGAACATCTGTAAAGTCTGACAAATCACTGCACTCGAAGTGATACCAAAAAAAAAGTATTTAGTCCCCCCAGAGAACCCCCTTGAGCCACATAGCACACTTTTCTTTTTTTGTCAAATTTTATGTTAAGAAAGATGTAGCTAATGGATAGGGGGATGATCAAGAATTAACCGTCTTCGTATTCGGGGATTCTTTCTTTTTTCTTCTCGGTGATATTGATGCGGGGAGGATTGTAATCCGGTTCCACGTCATCATCCCACATATCATCCTCGGCCTTATCTTCGTAATCGTCGTACTGAGGACGAGAAAAGCTTTCTGTGCGTTCTGAGCGCGCTTCTCCCCAGTTATCTTCTTCTTCCTCGTATTCTTCCTCATAATAACGAGCTTCGGCCCGTTTTTGCGGTGGGGGAGTGGCGCGCAGGGGTTCTTTTTCCCATTCGTCTTCACTCCAGCGTTCTTCAACGGGTTTAGCGGCCTCAACGGGAGTGCGGAGGGGAATGCCCGTACCTAACTGATTTTCCGGGCGAGCAGCGGGAGTATAATAAGCTTCTTCCTCTTCTCTTTCCCAGGGGGGACGACCAATACCCAAACGTTCCAAAACCCCCACACTAACCTGCGTGAGACGTTCTTCGGCCCCTTCAAAGACAATTAAGCGATTCGGACCGCTGCTAACCACTTCTTCAATGGCAATTTCGTAGGTACTGATCAATTGTTCGGGGATCAGAGGCAATCCCAGGGAAGCGATGACAATGGAATGTAATTGACCACTAAGGGGATCAAATTGATAATCGCGGACTTTGCCTAAAGGTTCGCCGGTTTCCGTGATCACTTCACTACCGATTAAGGGAGTATAAGCATCGATATCGACGGATTCCAAGACGTTATCATCTTCAACGAGAACCACGTCTCCCGTCTGACTGATGCTCGATAAATACATATATTGAGGCATTCCCGACAAGGAGAGGATATTATCGCGGAGTCCCAGGGCAACCACTTCTCGTTGATCGATATCTACTAGGATATCTTTAACAACGCCGAGTTTTTTGCCTGTATTGCGAGTGATAACCTGTGTATTTAAAAATTCTGAACGTAAGCGACTATTCTCTGTGATCATTTTTTCCTATGGGTAGGCGTTAGGTCGTGGGAATACGAGTTATTGTAGGCTTAATATATAGGGCGAGATCGAGGGTTAATTTACCGATATTGGCTTAGATCTTAAAGTTCCCTGAGATTAACACTTTTTTTGGCCTTGTTTGGGCGATAGTTTCGGGTGATAGATAAGGTTAAACCCATTTTAGCTAATTCTTTACATTTTTTTAGTAACAACAAAGCAGGAGCTAGAGAGAAACTCCCTTGGCTCCTGCTGTCTAGATTCTGATTACATAGTTAAAGACTGCACCTCAGTTTCGATCAGTTTAGCTAAGTCTTGCAGGAAGGAGGCTGCATCGGCCCCGTAGATGACTCGGTGGTCACTGGTGAGATTAACTGTCATCTGTTTTTGCACTCCGAATAAACCATCTTTATTGACGACGATTTGGGGACGGGAAGCACCCACGGCTAGGATCGCACCTTGGTTGGGGGGTAAGATAGCGGTAAAGCGATCGACTCCGAACATTCCCAGATTAGAAATGGTAAAAGTACCGCTATTGTATTCTTCCGGCTGCAGTTGTTTGCTGCGGGCGCGATCGACTAAATCTTTCCAACTGCGGGAGAGGGAATAGATATCCATCTGGTTAGCAGAGCGCAAAACCGGCGTAATTAAGCCACCATCGGGCATAGCTACGGCTACAGCCACGTTAATCGCCCCGTGGTATTGGATTCCTGCGTCGCTATAGCAGGCATTAACGATCGGATGTTTAGCGAGGGTGTTGGCTACTGCTTTTGCTAACAGGGCCGTCATGGTGACACCCTTGGATTTTAGCTGTTGATAGAGTTGATCCAGTGGGTCAGTGGTGATAGTGTAGCCCACTTGGAAGGTGGGAACCTGTAGGCTAACCGACATATTCTGAGCGACGGCTTTTTGCAGAGTGGTGAGGGGAACAGTCCGACCGACCGGAGCGCTGGCCGGAATCGGGGCTTTAGGAGCCGCTACAGGCACGCTGACGGGTTGCGGGGGAGTAATGACGGGAGCGGGGGCGGTGCTGACTTTTCCTGTCGCTTTTTCTACGTCTTCGGCGGTAATTCGTCCGTGGGGACCGCTACCCACTAGGGTTTTCAGATCTACCTTTAATTCTTTAGCCAGTTTTTTGGCCCTGGGAGAGGCAACTAAACGGCCATTATCTTTAACGGCGGCGACGGGGATCGAAACGGGAGGCGGAGCGATTTCTGGGGTCTCTACGGGCTTGCTAGGGGCGGATGCGGCGGTTTTTCCCTGAGCTTTGGCCAGTTCAATTTCTGCTTCAGTTTCGGCAATATAGGCGATCGCTTCCCCCACGGGTGCTTCCTGGCCGGCTTCGACTAAAATTACAGCGAGATAGCCATCATAAAACGATTCCACGTCCATGTCGGCTTTGTCGGATTCGACCACTAACACCGTTTCCCCTTTGCTGACTTTTTCCCCGGGGGACTTCACCCAAGAAACTATTTTTCCTTCGGTCATGGTGGAACTGAGCGCGGGCATGAAGATATCTCGAATCATGGTGGAGTGCTTCTATCTCTAATGTTTTGAGCCATAGGGCATTTTACCACAGTTGATGGGGTTGGGGGTGTGGGGAAGTGGGGAAGTGGGGAAGTGGGGAAGTGGGGAAGTGGGGAAATAGGGAAATAGGGAAATAGGGAAGCTGTCTCATCACCCTATCACCCCAAAACCCTATCACCCTATCTCCTGAATACTGACTCCTGACTCCTGCCGACCGCCTCCTGATAACTGATTACAAAGGGAAAAAGAGAAGGGAAAACAGCCCCTTCTCCGTCGTATCTAGACAAAAATTGTTCTAGTTGCCAATATGGACCGGTTGTGCTTGCAGAGATTCGACTAAACCGCGCACAGCTGCCACCATAGCCACTTCATTATCCAATTGATTGATCGCCGAACCAACACCGATACCGGCCGCTCCAACAGCGATCGCCATAGGGGCGGTGACAATCGATAAACCGGAAGCGCAGAGGACGGGAACCTTCACCGCGTGGGAAATAGCGTGGGCTGCCGCTAAAGTCGGGGCAGCTTTTTCAATCAGTCCCAAAATACCGGCGTGACGGGGTTGACTGCTAGTGCCGCCTTCGGTTTGAATAATGTCAGCACCCTGACTAACTAAAGCTTCCGCTAGTCTCACCTGTTCATCGAGGGGCAGCAGATGGGGAACTGTCACAGACAGGGTAATTTCGGGCAGTAAGTCGCGAGTTTGACGGGTTAGGGCTAAAACTTCCGCCGCCTCAAAAATGCGTCCTTGAGCATAAAAACTATCGAAATTACCGATCTCAATTAAATCGGCCCCGGCCGCCACTGCCATCACCAACAATTCTGGCTCGACGGCCGATACACACACGGGTAAATTTGTCAAGGCTTTTACCGCCCGAATTAGGTCAGCATTAGCGGCAATATCGACAAAAGTTGCTCCTCCGGCTGTAGCGGCTTTAACTACTGAGAGAACCTGCGAGCGATCAAAATTATTTAACCCACTGATCACTTTCAGGGCATGACGACGGGCGAAGGCTTGCTGTAAGGTAAAATTGATCATCGAAAATTTGGGTCTGAAACCCCGTCGTTCTACGACGGCTTTACTGTTAAATATTAGCACATTTACGAAATATATGCTAAAATGTGAGGTATGGAAAAAGCCTACTCGTTTCGATTTTACCCCACACCCGAACAAGAGTCGCTATTGCGGCGCACTTTGGGCTGTGTAA
>NZ_JADBTF010000333.1:0-3617 GCF_020246295.1 Microcystis sp. M090S1
CTTATAGGACTCCCAAAAGTCTGTGTAAGTAACAGCACATTGTCGGTAAACACCGGGTAAACTGGCCCCAAAGTTTTTTGGCTGATTGACGACTCCTATCTCCGCGCATAGCAACCAATAATACTAAATCCGTTGAGCATAATGCTACTTATAAGGACAGGCAAAAGGGGGGGATAAATAATCAGTTTTTAATAACCGTATTTAGTATAATAGCCGTCATAATGATGCTTTAAAACTGCCTCAATTTTAACAATTATTACCAGAAAAAAATTCTTGTTTAGTGATTACTCATGATCTAAAATGTACGGCTATTATGATCAATCAACTAGCAGAAAGAAGAAATTTTCTCAAGTAATGGCAGAGATGGTTAATTACCCTTGCCCCCAAGGCGGGGGTGGGAGAGGGGGAGTAGGATGCCTGCCACGAATAAAGAAAATGGTAGAACCTGAGATGCCGCGATACGGAAAGACTTCACCCCCAAACCTTCTCACTCCCCTATACCTTTTAAATAGGGATAAAAAGCTAAATAGAACAGACAAAAAGCCTGTTCTATCCATGAGGAGAAAAAAACTTAAACGGTCATGATATCTTTTTCTTTGGTCGTTAATAAATCCTCGATTTTGGCGATAAATTTATCGGTGGATTTCTGCACTTGATCCTGTAAATCCCTGGATTCATCCTCAGAAATTTCGTGACCTTTTTCCCGTTTACGGATAGCATCGATCGCATCCCGGCGAATATTGCGGATAGCCACCTTTCCTTCTTCGGCCAATTTCGCCGCTAATTTGACCAATTCCTTGCGGCGATCGCTAGTGAGGGGAGGGATATTCAAACGAATGGTCTGACCGTCATTACTGGGGGTTAAACCCACGTCCGAGAGAGAAATCGCCTTTTCGATCGCCCCCATACTGGTACGATCAAAGGGTTGAATCGCGATCGTGGTTGCGTCGGGAGTGCTAATTGTCGCTAGGGACTTGAGGGGAGTTTCCATGCCATAATACTCCACCACGATCCGATCTAAAAGAGAAGCATTTGCCCGGCCGGTACGAATCGTATTAAAAGCTCTCTGGGTTGATTCGACGGTTTTCTGCATCTGGTCTTGAACTTCAGCTAACTTCACAGAATCCTCCTACCAATGTTCCAACGGGTTCACCTTTGACAGCGCGAACAATATTACCTGCTACCGACAGATCGAAAACGACTATCGGGATATTATTTTCCTTGCACAGAGCGATCGCCGTTCCGTCCATCACCCGCAGATCATGAGTCAGCACATGACCGTAGGTAAGACTTTGAAAGCGTCGCGCGTTAGGGTTATGGGAGGGATCGGAATCATAAACTCCATCCACTTTCGTCGCTTTAAACACCACTTCCGCATCGATTTCGGCAGCGCGCAGGGCCGCCGTGGTATCGGTGGTAAAGAAAGGATTACCCGATCCCGCACCGAAAACCACCACCCGACCTTTTTCCAGATGACGGATTGCTCGCCGGCGGATGTAGGGTTCAGCTAATTCCTGCATGGCAATCGCCGTTAATACCCTAGTCGGTACTTGCGCTCGTTCTAGGGCATCCTGCAAGGTCATAGCGTTCATGACTGTTGCTATCATACCAATATAATCGGCCGTGGCCCGATCCATGCCGGCCGAGGCGGCTTTCACCCCGCGAAAAATATTGCCCCCACCGACCACGATCGCCAATTGGATGCCTTGAGCAACCACTTCGGAGATTTCCTGGGCGATAGCGGAAACCACCATCGGGTCGATCCCATAGCCGAGATTGCCCATCAAGGCCTCCCCACTCAGTTTTAATAATACCCGCTTGTACGCCATGCCCTTACTACCACTCGCTAAAACAAGATCTAGATAATTTTTGTCTCCCCATAAGATAGCAGGTTTTGGCCTTGATTTAAGCTGACCAGTTCACTCTCCCAGAGGGACGAGAAGTTAAACTTAATAAATCTTTTCGTTGGGAAATTGGTATTTAGTGATACCTTTGTTATTAAGGGAAGCTTAAGTCCCTAGGCAAAATTAATTACACATATCTCACTAGCTCTTGTCTTTTGCCTTTTGCATGACTGCCTATCCTAACCAAGAAATTAATTTTGCACGACTACTTAGTTTTATAGAGAATTAATAACCGTGGTCAGCGATCGATTACTATTGGTCAACAAAAGCAATCAAGGGGCCGCTCACATCGATACCTTTGATTGGGTGTATGGGTTTCAGGATGGAACTCGTCTGATGGGAAGGGTTTGCGGTTACTTAGATCCCGATAGTAATCGTCTTCTCGATCCCGAAAACTGCAGCGCTATCTACCAGAATGCCCAGGGACAAGTCCTTAGTCGTTGGCAAGCTGGAGATTTTATCGCTTTTGAACTAACCACCACCGGGGAAGATCTCTTGATCGTGGCTTCTAATGATAATTGTGTCAGTAATAGTCTCTGTTTGGTTTCGGGCATTAGTCGCAGCTGCGCCCAAGTTAGCGATGAAGGAAAATCCCTCGTCCGGGAGGTTTTTCAATACCCTGCTTGGTCTTTCCAGGGCGATAATAGCACTTCTAAGCCAGCTTTCAGTTGGAATTGTTCCGTATCTCCCTTTTTCCCCTTTGTTTCCCTGCGTTTTAATCTTCAGTCCACCAGCAGCAAAAAATTCTATCGTTGGACGGTTTCCCCCTATTTTCCCTTTTGTCCCCTCTTAGAAGTGGGAGAATCCCTTGCCTAATTAGCCTTCTCTATTCTTTTGCAAATAATCGACTAATGCCCATAATCCTAGGCGATAACTTTCGGCCCCAAAACCGCTAATCTGTCCGATGGCTATATCGGCAATGTAGGAATGATGACGAAAAGACTCGCGTTTGTAAATATTGCTTAAGTGTACTTCCACACAGGCCATTTTTGTGCCTAATAGTGCGTCGCGGATGGCGATACTGGTGTGAGTATAAGCTCCCGCATTAATCAAAATACCGTCATGCTGACCCCATGCTTGCTGAATCCAGTCCACTAATTGCCCTTCCTGATTGGACTGGTGTGCGGTTAAATTCACCCCTAAACGGGTAGCTTCTTCGTTTAAAAACCGGTTAATCGCCTCTAAATTGACGTTACCGTAGAGATTCGGCTCTCTTTTCCCCAATAGGTTTAAATTCGGCCCGTGCAGAACCAGAATGCTTAGTTTATTCACAAATGTCCTCCCTATGACCACGAGAATTAATCTTATCTCGATCAGGGACTATTGCCGATCAACAACATTTTTGCCGCTACGGTAATCACCGCACCAATAGTAGCACTGAGCGCACCGACGATGATCGGCAGAATGAGACCTCGGAATCCCTGGAGGTCAGAAATAGCTTTAATCATCGAAAATTTTGGGTCTGAAACCCCGTCGTTCTACGACGGCTTTACTGTTAAATATTAGCGCATTTACACGATATATGCTAAAATGTGAGGTATGGAAAAAGCCTATTCGTTTCGATTTTACCCCACACCCGAACAAGAGTCGCTATTGCGGCGCACTTTGGGCTGTGTAAGATTGGTTTACAATAAGGCACTCCATCTCAGAACACAAGCATGGTACGAAAGACAAGAAAGAGTAGGATATACTGAAACTTCTTCAATGCTAACC
>NZ_JADBTF010000334.1:0-6350 GCF_020246295.1 Microcystis sp. M090S1
TAACAGGTCAAAAGCCTTATTTTAAAAGGGTTTTAAGCTAAACGGCACTTAACCTGCATGATCCAATAGCTATAACCCTTTTGGAGTCTATATCGGTGATCCGAAGTAAAAGCCGTTTAGCTTACCATTATTCAGCAGACCCTACATATACTTGGCGATATCAGGAATTCACGCTACTCTAGGTATCGGGTTCTTTACATTTTGTTACTTAACATCCGTAAAAAAACCTGGTTCAAATATCTTATTTTCTCAAAAAAGAATCTTAAAAAAGTATTAAGGTTTTATAATTGAGCAGTGTTGTCAGGAGGAACATTGTGTTTAAACGACTTGCAGAACAGCATCGCCAACTGGTCAAAGACTTGGTCATGGATTTACAGGCCTTAGCGATCGCACTAGAAAATCAAGGTTATCTAGCATCTTGCTACACCTGTGGCGGTCAAATGAACAGCGCATCCTTTATGGTCGGATTGGGTGAAACCCATCTAATTCGGTTTCTCGTGTCCGATTACGGCATCACCTGGACAGAAATGCGCGATGATCGAGAGTTAATGAAACTCGAAGGTGCGGAAGCCATCAGCCAACTACAGGAATTAGCCAATCTGATTAAATATCAAATTTCGCCGGCGGAATTTATTGACAAAAAACCCTCCTCCGTGCTGCAACGGTTAGAGACGGTTTAACCCCAGATGTGACCTAGACCTGTATGTTTAGCGAACTTTTTCCCTAACCTTTCAGCCAACTGTTAGCTAGATAGGCCATTCGTTTCATCTCTTTTCGTCCCCGGGAGACGGAATCGAGGATCATGCCACAGGTCAAACTTAAAAAGGCTAAAAGCATGATCGAGGCCGATAAAATAGCGGTGGGAAAACGTGGTACTAAGCCGGTTTCGAGGTATTCAAACAGGACGGGGATCGCTAAGAGGAGGGAAATAACCGCCAAAATTAGCGAGACAAGGCTAAAAAAGAGAAAAGGACGAATTTCTTTAAAAAGTAGGATAGCGGTTCCCAATACTCGCCAGCCATCTTGAAAGGTTTTTAACTTACTTTGGGAACCTTCGGGACGTTCCCCGTAGAGGGTTGGTTCTTCAGCGAAGGGAATTTTTAATTCTAAAGCGTGGATAGTTAACTCGGTTTCAATCTCGAAACCATTGGACAAAGCGGGAAAAGATTTGACGAAACGACGAGAAAAGACGCGATAACCGGAGAGCATATCGATTAAACGCGCTCCAAACAGAAATTTCACCAATCCTGTTAAAAATAGATTACCAGCGCGATGACCGGGACGATAAGCCTGGGAGGATTTTGCCGCTTCCCGACGCGCACCGACCACCATATCCAATTGTTCCCCCAACATTCGTTCAATTAAGCGTCGTACTGCCGCAATTTCGTAGGTATCATCACCATCGATGAGAATATAGATATCGGCCTCGATATCGGCAAACATCCGCCGGACAACATTGCCTTTTCCCGGTTGGATTTCCTGACGAACGATCGCCCCAGCTTTGAGTGCCTCCGTCACGGTATCATCGGTAGAGCGGTTGTTATAGACATAAATTGCCGCTTCTGGCAGAAAAGTTTGGAATTGGGAGACAACTTTAGCGATCGTTAGTTCTTCGTTGTGACAGGGAATAATCGCGGCGATACGGTAGTTTTGCAGGGAAATCGGCGGAATAGCAGTCATTTCGATCATCGTCAAGTTTTTTTGGTAGTCTTGTACCATTTCCGCCGCAAAGATTGGGTCAGCGACGACAATGGTAGAATTAGCGGCGGCATTTTGATCAAGCCATTCCATCCCCTCTTTGAGACTTAATCCCCAGTAATCGGTTTCCTGTTGACCTTGGGCCGCTTTTAAGTCCCGAAAATTAAGGCTGCCAGCGGTTGAACGAGAGTTAAAAAGGGTTTGCAGGATGAGAGGCCAAGTTTTCCCTGGTTTTCCTATGGCTTGCCGGACTTTTCGGGTTTAACCTCCGTCACACGCCAACTGAGTTTTAAATTCATCCAGAAGTTCCAAACAGTAACCATAGCGATCGCTATTAAGTTAGCAATATAGCGATTAATATGTAAGACATTAAAGAAAAAGTTCAAGAGCAGCACGTTGAGGATCAAACCGGCCAAACAAATAAGATTAAATTTAAGAAAACGTTTCAGACGCTGCTGCCACTGATTTTGGCCAGTGGACAAATCGCCAAAAGTCCAGCGATCATTCCAGAGAAAATTATTAATAATGGCCACCTCGGCGGCGATAATCTTACTGCGAGTTACTCCCCAAGCGAGGGTAGTGGGATCGCTGAGGAGATAAAAGATGGCCATATCGACGAATACGCCACTAAACCCGACTAAACTAAAGCGAAGAAAGCGAGCGAGGGGGAATTGCCAACGCCTTTTCAGGCCACCGAAACGACCGCGGGAACGCAATTTCAGCAAGTGCAGGATATATTCGATGTATTGTTGCCAGGTGACTTTGCTTTCACCGTCTTGACGCTCTTGGAAAACGTAACCCACTTCGGCGATCCGGTCGATATTGCCGCGACCGATAACTTCGAGGAGGATTTTATAGCCCATCGGGTTTAAGATCGGGCCAGCGATCGCTTGTCGATTAACCATGAAATAGCCACTCATCGGATCCGATACCCGTCCCACCACGTTAGGCAGAATGACTAATCCCAACAGCTGCGCCCCCCGGGAGAGGAAGCGTCGAGTCAGACTCCATTGGCTGACTCCACCCCCTTCCACATGGCGACTAGCCAGGGCGAGATCGGCTCCGGCTCTGGTTTGCTCGAATAATTTTAATAACACTTCCGGGGGATGCTGTAAATCGGCATCGATGACCCCAAGGATGTCGCCCCGTGCCACTTGCCACCCCCGTACCACTGCCGAGGATAGGCCTTTTTCTCCCTCCCGGCGCAGCACTCGCAGCTGGGGATATTCAGGGATTAAAGACGCGGCGACTTCCCAAGTGCGATCAGGACTATTATCATCGACAACGATCAGTTCGTAATCGTTGGGAAGGGCTTCGTCAAGTATTTGACTGAGAATGTTGACTAATTGAACGATATTTTGCCGTTCATTGTAGGTGGGAATGACTAGAGACAGGCTGAGAGGATAATTTTTTTCTTCTTCTAAGTTGCCGTCGTCCGGGGGAGGAGGAGATAAAGGTACCTGTAGATCTCCTGTGGGGGGAGTTAAGAAAAGATGAGACTGCTGTACCTTCATGAAAAATTTGACCTCACTCGCGGTTGATTTAGCTATAGACGCACTGACAACGGCAGAAGATTCTGAATACTTTTGGCCCTTTGGAACCTAACCTATTGAACCATACCTTTGTCGTCTCTTGGGCGGACACAAGCATTGATTAACCGGTACTATCGGCCATGACTCGTAAACCCAAGACACTGTGCTGTTGATCGGGAAGGCAAAAGGTGCGATTGGCACTGCGTAGGTGCCTAGCTTCATCGCCCCAACTGCCCCCTCGCACTAAACGGGCGGAACGATAACGGGGCTGCAAGCGAGTATCCCTGTCTAACCAAGCACTACCATCCAGGGGCGGGGTTCCCTCGTAATTCCGGTGCCAGCTATCGGCGCACCATTCGCCCACGTTGCCGTGCATATCGTAGAGACCGAAATTATTGGGGGCGAAACTGCCCACTGGGGTAGTCCTGGCCAGATAGGCGCTGGCTGGTTCTTCCGCGTAGGGATCATAGACGGCAAAGTAATTGGCCCGCTCGCTGGTGAGGGTTTCCCCGCAGTAAAAGGGGGTGGTTGTACCGGCGCGACAGGCGTATTCCCAGCGTGATTCACTCGCTAGTCGGTAATCTTTGCCGGTGGATCGGGAGAGTCTTTGACAAAATTCGATCGCCTCGTACCAGGAGACTCTCTCAACGGGTAAGTTATCACCTTGGAAAAAGGAGGGCGCCGGGTTGAGTTCGAGATTAATTTTCGGCAGTTGGGCGATCGCTCGCCACTGTGCTTGGGTGATCGGGTATTTGCTCAGAAAAAAAGCCGCCGTTGTCAGGGAATTTTCTGGTTTTTCACTGCTAGTATGATCGCCTTTTTCCTCATTTTTCGAGCCGCGTCGAAAACTGCCCCCCGGAATGGCTACCATTTCTAGTTCGCTGCCGTTGCCTAGGGGTTCGCGCCAGGAGCGAGCGCTACCCTGACGGCGATCGATAATTTGCCCTCGACGATCAACGGTGACTGTTTCAAAGCTATATTCTGTCCACTGGAGATTTTGCGAATCTACTGGGCGAATTTGCCGCAAAAATTCCTCTATTGCCTCTATATTCTCGGCACTAGCTTGGTTTTGGTCGGCAGAATAACTGAGCCGAGAGGAGAGAAGGGTAGCTAGTCCGGCACTTCCTCCGGCTAGGGCCGCTAATTTCAGCAAACTACGTCGGTTTAAGAGGGGATTAGGGGGATAGTTCATATTTTTAGGAGACTGGTCTGATATTTAGGCATTTCTAAGTAAGTAGTTATAATTAAATTGAAGATAGATTTTGGGTTCGATCCCCCCTGCCCCCCTTGATAAGGGGGGTGCCGATAGGCGGGGGGATCCCTCCTGCCCCCCTTGATAAGGGGGGTGTCTGACAACTTTTAACACCTACCTACTTAATCTTGATAGAAACGACTTTTTACTAAACAATAGGCTCTTTCATCGCCGTCACGACTGGCGGGATCGGAGTTTTCGGTATTACCTACTGTTATATAATCGCAAATTTCCCAGCCGGTTCGCTGTAAAATTCGGCGTAACCCGGCATTAGAAAAGATCCAATAGTTGGTGGAATCATTATTTGCTTCTAGTTCATCGAGTAAATAGGCTAGAGGAATCGCGGAAAGATCGATTCGATTAGCGGCATTACTCACCGTATTAAACTTAGTGACGCGGGTGCTGATCAGGCAATAATTGGCAGATTTCGCTAAGGTTTCGAGGGCATAGTAGGGATTTTTGAGATGGTATAAAATTCCTAAGAAGATGACTAAACTATAGCTTTTTTCGGGAAGGAGAAACTGGGAATCTAAGTTAACATCATGAATCTCCACAGAGGAAGAAAGAGCAGTTTTGAGCAGTTTAACCCCTTGCATAAGATTAAAGTTGGTAGGAGCGTAGTCCACTACCTGCACTTTACAGCCCAAAGATTCCAGAAAAAACGCCAGATCCCCATCGGCACAACCAATATCAACAATCGGTTTTTCCGAGATTAATTCCAGTAGAAAACGGTTTTTACCCGTTAATAGTAATTCGAGAATCTCGAAGCTGGTTAAAGTGTTGTAAGGATACCAGCCAAAATTGTCGGGAGCCAGTTTTTCTTTTTCGGCATCTAATTGGACTCGAAACTGGCGGGACTTATTTTTGATCACGCTAATATCGAGAAGTTTCGGACTAATTTCTTGCAGTTCGGGAATGGTTAAGGATAACTGACCTAATCTTTCATAAAGAGCATTTTTTTCCCGAATCATTTCTTGTTTTTCTTGATTCAAACTCTTCAGATGATCTTTGAGGGAATCTCGTTCTTCAATTAAAGTCTCTCGTTCATCAACTAAGCGAGGATATTTCCAGAACTTAAGATATTTCTTGATTTTCATCTATCAATAGGGAGGAATTAATTTTACTGAGTTAGTCTAGGGGGTCTCTGGCTGTTGGATATTTTTACCAAAACCACGCCAATAATACCCTCGATCGGGATCATTTGTCAAGATATTTAATCAACAATTTTGAGGTTTAAAATCAGCTTATTATTGGCTTTTATCAATATTAAGCTGAGAATTTTTGCAGATGATTGATTTTTAAGGATTATAGATTCGGGGTAACTTCCTTAGAGAAAAATTGACCTCCTGACTCCTCTAATTCTACCCGTTACTAATGATTAGTTTCGATGATTTTAAAATATTTGGGAAAATCTCGACAATGGGGACAGTATTCAATCAAAACAGTGGTGGGATTATGACAAGAAAGCTGCCGTTCAAGAAAATGAAAGTCTAAGGAAGCATAGATAAAGTAAACCGTATTTCTATCGATTTGATTTATTTGACAAATTTGTCTTTCTTGCAGGAATTTTAACAGTTGATCATGTTTTAAAAAGTGATAGGATAAATCCTGAAAGTTTCTATAACGGATCAATCGTGGTGATTCGTTTTCGGTGGCTAAAATATTTCTCCAGAGGAGAGTTTGCTGCAGGGTAAAGGTGAATCCTAATAAAATAATTAGTGATAGGTATATAGCAATTCTCTGACTTATGAGGTACAGTAGCAACAGTGAGTAAACCAATTGCGAATATCTTTTTGAGTAACTTCTAACATAGCCAATTCAATCCCTTCTATTAAGTCTTTGTAAGTTCTCGCCTTCAGTTTTCTTAA
>NZ_JADBTF010000335.1:0-17459 GCF_020246295.1 Microcystis sp. M090S1
AACTGTCTTGAAAGCTTCGGATTTTAACAGTGGAGATAGTGAAAATAAAATTAATGGCTCTGAAAATCCTGAAATGGGTTGACAATTTGGTCAGGGTGGGTTAGGATACCACGAGTTAACAGTAAATCCGTCTATGGCTGACTTCCAACTGACCACTCCTGTCGCCTCCCTGATTTTTGCTCGACCTGAAACGTTCCTTGAAAAAATAATTTATACGGGGAATAAATGCTGTTGTTGTCCGATGTGTGAAACTTCTTTGCGCCAATTCTATCCTGCGGGAATAGTGCCTCGTGAGAATGCTGGATGTCCTGTCGGCGGTAGTTTGGAAAGACATTGAATGATTTGGCTTTATTGGAATCACGAAACCGATTTATTTGTTCCTAGACAGAAGATGATGCTACATATTGCTCCAGCAAGTTGTTTTGTTGACAAGCTAAGTGAATGTCCGTACATGGACTATCTCAGTACTGACTTTATTTACCGGATAGTATTTATGTCTCAATTTAATAATCCAATATTAAGACAAACTCCTGACATCAATCCTTATCGCCATGCAGCCTATGAAGTGTGGAATCGTTTGAGATGGGATTTTAATCCTGAGTCACGGCGTTCTCGCCGTATTTTGAAGAATTTGAAAGATAAGTATAGTGGACAAAAATCGGTAATTGTTTGTAATGGACCCAGCTTACTAAAAAGCGATCTATCCTTACTAAAAAATATTTTTACTTTTGGTTTAAATAAAATTAACTTGCTGTTTGATGGTTCAGATTTTCGCCCCTCTTGTATTGTCGTGGTTAATCCTTTTGTTATTGAACAAAATAGTGAATTTTATAACAATACTGATATACCCATATTTGTAGATACTTGTGGGAGTAAATTGATTAAATCTAGCTCCAATGTAACTTTTCTACACTCATCAAGTCAATACAAATTTGCTCAGGACTGTTCTATTAGTGTTTTCCCGGGGTGTACTGTAACATTTGTAGCCATGCAGCTTGCTTTTCATCTGGGGTTTCAGGAAGTTGCTCTTATTGGTTGCGACCATAATTTTGCTACTAAGGGTCCGGCAAATACTGTGGTTGTTTCAGGAGAAAAGGATGATAATCATTTTGCTCCCAACTATTTTGCAGGTGGGGTTAAGTGGCAGCTTCCGGATTTAGCAGCTAGTGAGGCTGCTTACAGTTTAGCTTACGAAGTCTATTCGGCTCATGGACGCAAATTGGTTAACGCAACTGAAGGGGGAAAACTTGAAGTGTTGCCCCGAGTCAGTCTAGAAAAATTTCTGAATGGCAATTATACTACTATCTAGAGGTACTAAATAAATAACCCAATGTCTAAAGTATCTGTCGTCATACGTTGTTACAACGAAGAGGAACATATCGGGCGTTTGCTCAGTGGCATTATGGAGCAAACGCTTCAGGATATTGAGATTGTCATTGTCGATTCTGGTTCGACAGATGCTACTTTGGTGATCGCATCTCGATATCCAGTTAAAATTGTGTCTATAAAACCTGATGAGTTCTCCTTTGGGCGTTCTCTAAACAGAGGATGTCAAGCGGCAACTGGGGATTTTATTGTTATTGCAAGTGCCCATGTTTATCCGGTTTATCAAGATTGGCTTGAAAAAATTCTAGAGCCTTTTTCTGATAATAATATTGCTTTAGTTTATGGTAAACAACGTGGTAATGAGATTACTAAATATTCTGAACATCAGGTATTTGCGAAATGGTTTCCCGAACAATCTAACTATCATCAAACTCATTCCTTCTGTAATAATGCTAATGCTGCCATTAGAAGGAGTTTATGGGAGAAGTTGCCCTATGATGAAAATCTAACGGGATTGGAGGATCTAGATTGGGCAAAAAAAATACTCTCAATAGGCTATCAAATAGCCTATGTTGCTGAAGCAGCAATAGTTCATGTTCACGACGAAACAGCGAAGCGTATTTATAATAGATATTTTCGTGAGGCCTTAGCATTTAAAAAGATATTTCCCGAGGAACATTTCTACATTGGGGACTTCATAAAGTTAATTGTTGCCAATTTAATCAGTGACTACTATCACGCCTGGCATGATGGGGTTGTCTGGAAGAATTTCCTATCTATTCCAGTATTTCGTTTGATGCAGTTTTGGGGAACTTATAGGGGATTTGCTCGACATGGGGTAATCACTAGCGAATTAAAAAGGACATTTTATTATCCTAGAATGTTCTCTAGACCCACACATAATTTAGGTGGTGGAGTAGGAGAACGTATCATTGATTATGGTAAATTAACAACGGAGAATACCATTGAGAAAATACACTGATAAGTATATTGATATTTCTGTTCCTGTATCCTCTAAGTTGCCCATTTGGCCAGGCAGTCCAGAGATAAGATTTGAGCGAAATCTTGACCTAGATCAAGGAGATATTGCCAATGATACGACCATAAGATTTAGTGTTCATACTGGAACTCACGTTGATGCTCCCTTACACTTTGTTACGGGAGGGAATAGTGTTGACAAATTGCCTTTAGATGTTCTCATTGGGAGATCATTTGTCGTTGATGTAGAGGATGCTGATGTTATTTCAGCAGAAATGTTAGACAAATTAGGGATGCCCTCAGGGGTAGAACGCCTATTAATTCGTACCCGTAATTCCGCCTTATGGGGGCAAGTATCTGAGTTTCGCCCAGATTTTGTCGCTTTAACGGCAGATGCTGCTCAGTGGGTAGTTGAGCGTGGAATTAGGTTGATTGGTGTGGACTATCTTTCAGTACAACGCTTTCAAGATGGGCCAGAAACCCATATTATTCTTCTCAAATCGGAGGTAGTCATCATTGAGGGATTAAACTTGACAAATGTTACCCCAGGAGAATATAAATTAATTTGTCTGCCTCTAAAACTTGAGGGGGTAGAAGGAGCCCCTGCCCGGGTAGTTTTAGAGTCATTGTCTCCAGCTTAGGTTAATCGTTATGAATTAGAAAATCACAAGCATGGAATCACCTAAAATTGTTGCTTTTGTTCCCATGCGCCACTCTAGTGAGCGCGTACTAGGTAAAAACTATCGTCTTTTTGGGGGTAAGCCTCTCTATCATCATGTGGTCGAGAGTTTACTCAATTGCCATCAAATTAGCCAAGTGTGTATTGATACGGATAGCCCGACAATTATAGAAGATAGCAACAAGCATTTTCCCTCTGTCAAAGTTTTGTTGCGTCCGGAACATCTGCGCGATGGGATGACTCCCATGAATGATGTTCTGTTAAATTCAGTGGCACAAGTTTCGGCAGATATTTATCTACAAAGTCATAGTACGAATCCCTTACTTCGTTCAGAAACGATTTCTCAAGCAATTGATTTATTTCTCAACAATCCAGATAACGACAGTCTATTTACCGTAACTCGTTTACAGACTAGACTTTATGATGCAGAAGGTAAAGCGATTAACCACGATCCCAATATTTTATTAAGAACTCAAGACCTCCCTCCAGTTTATGAAGAAAACTCTAATCTGTATATTTTCACGGAAAAGATTTTAAAAGAAAGAAAAAACCGGATTGGTTACAAACCGTTACTTTTTGAGATGGATCGGGATGAGGCCTGGGATATTGATGAAGAAATTGATTTCCTTGTGGCTGAATTTCTCTATCTGAACCGGGAGAGCAAAGCATGAGCTATCGAGTTCTGATTACCTGTCCCCCAATGTTAGGATTGATTGATGAGTTTAGGCATCTTTTCGCAGAAAAAGGGGTAGAAATTTACTGTCCTCCTGTCAAGCAGACTCTATCAGTAGAAGAATTAAAGTCATTATTGCCTCAGTTTGACGGCTGGATTATTGGAGATGATCCGGCCAACTTAGAAGTTTTTCAAGCTGGGCGTAAAGGAAAGCTAAAGGCTGCGGTTAAGTGGGGGGTTGGGGTTGATAATGTGGACTTTAAAGCGGCTGAAAGTTTGGGGATTCCTATCACTAATACTCCTCGAATGTTTGGTGCGGAAGTGTCAGATATTGCTGTTGGGTATGTCATCGCTCTAGCCAGAGAGACTTTCTGGATAGATAGACAAGTGAGAGAAGGAAAATGGGTAAAACCTTCTGGGATTTCTTTGGGGGGGAAAACCGTCGCTCTGCTGGGGTTTGGTGACATTGGGAAAAATACGGCTAAACGTCTTTTAGCCGCCGATATGCGAATTATTGCTTACGACCCTTATTTTCAAACTGAGGAAGGACTAAAAGCAGTGGAATATAGTCTATGGGCTGATAGACTAGATGAGGCTGATTTTATTGTTCTTACCTGTGCCCTCACTCCCGAAAATTATCATTTGTTAAATGCCGAAACCCTTTCACAAAGCAAGAAGGGGGTGAGAATTGTCAATGTAGCCAGAGGCCCCCTGATTGATGAAACTGCTTTAGTCAATGCCTTAAAAACTGGTCAAGTTCATTCAGTGGCCTTGGATGTTTTTGAAAGTGAGCCACTCCCCCGAGATTCTCCCCTGCGTGGGTTTGAGCAGTGTATTTTTGGTTCTCACAATGGTTCTAATACGGTGGATGCAGTACATCGGGCAAGTAAAAAGGCGATTCAGCTATTATTTGATTTTTTAGGGATAGACTAGGTAATGCAGAAAACAGCTTTAATTACTGGAGCATTAGGAGGAATTGGACGGGCGTTATGCGCTGTTTTCCAAGCAGCCAATTATCGAGTAATCGGTTTGGATAAGGTTAAAAGCGACGACAGAGACCATCTTGAGGGTGATCTCAGGCAGATGTGTTTAAGTCAGAGTTATCGTTCAGAAGTAATTGAGCAAATCAGGGGATTTCTGAAACAATCTCATGGTCTTGACGTTCTGATTAATAATGCGGCGGTACAAATAGTGAAACCAATGGATGAGATCACTTTGGAAGACTGGTATCGGACTCTAGATATTAATCTAATAGCTCCCTTCCTTCTGGCTCAGGAGTTACTGCCAGAGTTGCAGGCGGCATCTGGATCAGTTATCAATATAGCCAGCATTCATGCTACTCTAACTAAACCAGGATTTATCTGTTATGCTACCAGCAAAGCTGCCTTGGTGGGATTAACTAAAAGCATGGCCGTTGAATTGGGGGCGAAAGTACGAGTAAATGCTATCTGTCCTGCTGCTGTGGGGACCCCCATGTTACTTGCTGGGTTTGAAGAGAAGGAGGGGTTATTTAAGGAGTTGTCTGATATGCACCCAGTTGGGAGAATTGCAGAACCGGAGGAAGTCGCCAAAGCTGCTCTCTTTCTAGCCTCAAAAGAAGCCCGGTTTATTAATGGGGCATCTCTAGAGATAGATGGCGGTATTAGTTCACGTTTACATGATCCTGTCTAAATTATGATTGTTCCGAAAATAAACATTATTGATGTTGGTGCAGTTGGGGGTTTTGACACTCCTTGGAAAAATCACCAAGATAAAATAGGTTCGAGTCTTAGCTTTGAACCTAACGAAATTCCTATACTTACCGGGCAAAAGTTACTCTATAACTGTGCTGTGTGGAATTTTGATGGTGAAGCAACATTTTATGTTTCTGGATACAATGGGACAGGTTCTTCTCTATTAGAACAAAATTTTGATTGGGTGCGTGAGAATTTTGAAAATATTCGTTTAGAAGGTAATCCAAAACTGAATGATACATGGTTTGAAAGATCTACGGTGACGAAAGAGTTTCCGTGTCCAGTAAAAAAGTTAGATACTATTCTGGCAGAGATTTATGAATCTTTAAGCGAAAGAATTCCTTTTCATTTTCTTAAAAGTGATACTCAAAGCGGTGAGTTTTTTGTTCTTGAAGGAGCAGAAAATTATCTTAAAATTGACTGTATTGGATTGGAGTTAGAACTATTTAGATATCCTCTATATCAAGGGATAGTTCTTGAAGATGAGGTTAAGCAGTATCTGAAAAATTTAGGTTTTAGAGTTGCGGGTTGGACTGGATATCAAAATTCGTTTAATTCCCAAGCTGATTATCTATTTCTGCGAGAGAAGCCCCGTTCTAGTGAGGAAGAAAATATGATTAAATTAATTGAGTCAGTTTACCGACCTCGTGGTTCAGAAAGAATTATTAAGCGACAAACGCTTCTCCAACGTCTCATTTATCGAGTCAAGTCTATATCAAGAAGTTAGAAAATTAGGTTAATTAAGGAAATAAACAAATGCTCGATGATATTATCAAAGTTATTCAAGAAAGTGAAACAACTGGTTTGTTAAAAGGGAACGATGATGTAGAATTAGCAGGATTTTCTGGTACTAAACTACTAGGGACACTTCAGAGACTTGTCAAATTATTTTCTACTCAGGGAAATACCTGCTATTTGGAAATAGGAGTTTTTCAAGGACTTACTCTTTGTCTATCATCATTAGCTTGCCCAAATTTTCCTTGCTATGGAATTGATAATTTTGCTTTTTTTGATCCAGAAAAAAAGAATCTCAGCATAGTTCAAGAGAGAATAGAAAAACTTGATTTGAATAATACTCATCTAATTAACCAAGACTATGAAGACGCTCTGGAGAATTTGAGAATATATATAGGAGAAAAAAAAATAGGGGTTTATTTCATCGATGGGCCTCATGACTATCGCAGTCAACTTATGTGTTTACAACTAGCTTTACCCTATTTACATGAACAAGCTGTAATTATTGTCGATGATTCTAACTATCGTCATGTTCGGCAGGCAAATAGAGATTTTTTAGTAACTCATCCCGAATATAAGTTAATTTTTGAAGCCTATACACCTTGCCATCCCCAAAACATGACATCAGAACAAGAACAACAAGCAAGAAAAGGGTGGTGGAATGGAGTAAACATTATTGTGAGAGATCCAGAACAAAAATTGTCGCCTATGTATCCGCCAACAGAAAGAAGTCGTGAACTTTATGAAAATGAACATATTATTCATTCGTCCAAATTTGCAGAACTCGCTCCTAATACCATTGAACTTATTACTAAACTTGAGCATTTGAATTTATTTGGTTTCTTTAAACAGCTTGGGTTAATTAAATACCGATTGATAAAAAATGATAATTACAACAGAGCCAAATATTATCATCTTAATACATACAGTGATATCTTACCTGAACAAAGATACAATGATCCAAAATAAAAAATTGAAGGTCGAAAAAATAGTCTTAGAAAGTAACAAAAAACCAATGATAGCAAACGAATTTTTCAAAAAAATAATCAGAAAAATATTATCTATAATAATATTGGAAGAAAAAATTGATTTTCAAGAATTTGTTCTCAGGGTAAATAATAAAGATAAAGGAGGACTTCTATATAGAGATAAAAACTATTGGGCAGAACTTAGTTGTCCGATTTATCAAGAGATAGTCGAAACTTTCAAACCAACATTTTTTTTAGATATTGGTGCAAATTACGGGTTTACATCTCTAGTTCACTTTGTAAAAAATCCAGAATGTAAAATTATTGCAGTAGAACCTTCTTCAATACTAATACCTTATTTGCAAAAGAACTTGAAGGAGAATAGCTGCTGTAATTTTGATATAGTTAACTCTGTATGTACAGACCAAGAGCAAAAACAAAGAGAACAAATATTTTCTCTAAATCCGAATTCCAGTCAAGATAATCGTGTCATCGGGTTAAAGGGCTGGAAATCTACTAAAGTATCTTGTACAACCATAGATTCTTTGTTGGTGAATGTAACAGATAATGATCGTATCTTTATTAAAATTGATACTCAAGGTTTTGAGGAAAAAGTTTTTAAAGGAGGAGAGAAGTTTTTTAAATCAAATATAAACTGGATTGTTAAATCTGAATTTGCCCCTCACTGGTTGACCTCGCAAGGTTCTGATCCTCAAAATGTTTTGGAATATTTAATTAATTTGTATATGGTATTTGAACTTCCTAAGAGAAGTCGTTTTAAAGATTCAATAGATACAGTAATAAGATATCCTATAAACAAGTTAGATATTCCTGAATTTGTTGATTATATACAAAAATTAGCTAATGGATATGGGTGGTGCGACATCCTCGTTTTGCCCAGAGACCTCTATCACAAATTTTACAAATCATGAAAAATGTAGGAGTGATGAGAAGAATCAAAAAAATTAAATTTTCCTACCTGAGTGACTTGTGCCAGCCATGAAACTTCTTCAGAAAATTTGGTCTTCTCCTACTCTAATGACTTGGGGAAGTTTCGCTACAAATTCCCTTAGTTTAGTTATTGTTCTCCCTTTGATATTGATAAAACTGAATACTGAAGAAATTGTCGTTTGGTATCTTTTCAGTACGATCATTGGGTTACAAATTTTAGTTGATTTGGGATTTAGCCCAACATTCTCACGAGTGATCGCCTATTCGATAGGGGGGGCTAGTTCTACTGATCTCAAAGATTTTCGAGAAGTTAGCCAGAAAAAAGATTTTCAGAACTGTCAGCCTAACTGGAATACCGTTAATAAAATTTGTTCCACTATGGGTGTCATTTATGACCGCTTAACAATTATTTTAATCTCTCTTTTAGGTGTTTTTGGAACATTAGCCCTATTGAGGCCTATTTCTCTAATGCCCAATTATCAGTGGGGATGGGCTTCTTGGGCAGTTATTTTGTTAGCGTCAGCAGTTACTTTAAAAGGCAATATATATAACTCCTATCTTCAAGGAGTTAATAAAATTGCGTTATTGCGTCGCTGGGATATTATTACTTCACTAGCTTCAATTATAACCAGTTTTCTTGTTTTAGGTATGGGAGGTGGTTTACTGGGATTAGTTCTTTCTAATCAAGGTTGGATGATCTTAAAGATATGGCGAGATAGATACTTAGCTAGAACTGTCTATGAAGCTAAATTTCAAACCTTCGCTGAAAAAAAACTAAATCAAGAAATTTTTGCGGCAGTTTGGCCTAGTGCTTGGCGGAGTGGATTGGGAGTTTTTATGAGTTATGGATTAATTCAGTTGAGTAGTGTTCTTTATGCTCAAATCGGTTCTATCGGCCAAGTCGCATCTTACCTATTATCCTTACGTTTGATCCAAGCCGTCAGCCAATTTTCTAATGCGCCTTTTTATACCAAGTTACCCCTTTTAGCTAAACTGCGAGCGGAAGGGAATATAAATCAACAAATCTTACTTGCTAAAAGGGCAATGACATTGGGATATTGGACTTATTTAATAGGATTTCTCATCTTGGGCATTTTATCTAAACCTTTACTGCAATTAATTGGGAGTAATGCCAATTTTGCAGAACCTCGATTATGGTCACTGATGGGCTTATCTCTTTTTGCAGAACGCTATGGTGCGATGCACATTCAACTCTATAGTACAACTAATCACATCGTTTGGCATATTGTCACTGGCGTATCTGGAGTAATTTATGCTATAGTTAGTTTATCTTTACTACCCAAAATAGGTGTTTATGCTTTCCCTATCGGACTTTTGGCTGGATATTTGGGATTTTATTGCTGGTATTCCGCTAGATACTCCTATAAGGCATTTGGCTTGAAATTTTGGTCTTTCGAGAAATCTGTGATGATTCCCCCATTATTCATGCTGCTGTGCTACACTGCTTACAGTTTATTAAACTCGTTAGGGCTAATCACTTAAGGTAAAATGACCGAAGGATATTTATGTCTCAAGTTGTTCATCCAATATTAATACAAAATCCTGACATCAATCCTTATCTCTATGCATCCTATGGAGTCTGGAATCGCTTGAAATGGTATTTTAACCCCAAGTCATGCCTTTATCGCCGTACACTGAATAGTTTAACAGACAAGTATAATGCACAAAAAGTCATAATTGCCTGTAATATATATAGGTCATTGAAAAGTAATTTATCATTGTTAAATAATACTTTTGCTTTTGGGTTAAATAAAATTTATCTGCTGTTTGATGAATCAGAATTCATACCTTGAATAATTTGCTAGTTTTTATGACAAAATAGCGTAATCAATTATCAAAAAGTTATGAGTCCAGAGTAGTTTTTATAATAGAATTTTGGTTTTGTATTATGTTTTTTTTGATCTTATCTACCTCGATCTCAATATGGGTTTCTTTTGTAATCTTAAATATAGTCAAAAAAGATCAGTTTTTGTACTTTTTAATGTTTTTTGTTTACTTGGCTTGGCATTTACCAGCTATTCTTTCCATTGTTTTACCTTTTGATTATTTTGTGATTAAAGAACAAAGTTTTGTGATAGTACTATTAGTTTTTTGTGTGATACACCTTATTCAATATGCTGGTGCTTTAGCTTACCTAAAAAGTATTAAATATTTAAAAAATCAACAAATAATAAAGTGGTATTTTTCTAGCTACCCGGTTAAATCAACGCAAAATTCATCCGTCTTGTTATTGTATGTAGTACTAGGATATATCGCCTGTATTTTCTCATTTCTTGACAAAGTATCACGAGGTTTCTCGTTATCTTTTGACTCGATAGCTGATAATCGTGCATATGTGCTGGAACAACTGTCTGAAGCATCGGCGGAAACAACTGTTTATTCTTTTATTTCAAGCTTTTTCTCTGGGTTTATCTATTATTTACTCTTCTTTTCTTTTGAAAATAAAAATGGCATTATCAAAATTAAATGGATATACGTTTTGCCATTCTCGATCTATTCTGTTATGATATTTATTCTGGGACATAAGTCATATATATTACCTGGTCTAATAATAATATTTATAAAATATATATATGAAAAAAAAATAACCTTTAAAAAGACTATCATATATTTTTTGATAATATCATTTATTACTATAAGTATTGCAGTATCCCAACAACTGTTGCGTGACAAGAAGTCATACGATGTAATTTCTCCACAAGAACAATTCTCTCGGATAGGACTTAAAATCAATTATGATCACCCATTAGCTCAACTTATTGACAATAGTCCTAACAATGTTTATCTATCTTTAGCAATGTTATATCTTTACTACGGGGTTCAGTATGATATGCTATATGTTAATATTACGAGTTTTGATGAGCCTATTATACCATTAGGTGCTTGGACAGTGCCTCTATTATATAGGAGATACCAGAGCATTTTTGATCTTCCTAATTTGAAAGGTATAGAAGATTTAAGGGAGACAGTTCATGGAAATATACAGAAAAGTTATATAGCGGTGTGCAGTCGTATGAGGTACAGTGTCACGAGCTATAAACCATGCTAGGCAAAGCTTGGTCTGTATCTCACTCAAGCGCTTACCGCTATAATGTATTTCCGAGAGTGTGGGGAACTATGTTTTTACCTTTATACCTAGAAGGAGGCTTTCTATTGATATTTGTCTTTATTATAATAACAATTTATTTGAACTTCTATTTAGTAATAAAATATATATAGCGGTGTGCAGTCGTATGAGGTACAGTTTCACGAGCTATAAACCATGCTAGGCAAAGCTTGGTCTGTATCTCACTCAAGCGCTTACCGCTATATTAAATTTTTCAAAAAACTCTGTAATTAACTTGATTATATTTAATGTTATATTAATATACGGAGTCATGATTTCTCCCTTTAGTAGTACGAGTCTTCTTACATTAGTTATTGCTGCTGGGGTGTATCCCTATATTAGACCTCTTGCAAAAATATTTTCTGCCATAATCAAAGGTTAACTAGAATGAATATTGATCCTGCAAAATCTGGGACATCCTACAGAAGCGACTCTTCTCGTTTGGTTTTTCTGGTTTTCGTGTGTTACCTTTTGTTATGAATTAAAGCAAGCAAACAGCTTAAGTCGAAGATGTTCAAAATTTGTTGATATCCCTTCCTAAATAGTGCTACACTATGTACACAATGCGTACACAACGAGAGAGACTATGGATAAGCATGACATCGAGAAAATTGGGGTGCGAGAATTTCGGAGCGAACTCCCTAAATACCTATACGGTGAGACTCCCGTTGAGGTACTACGTCACGCTCATACTGTTGGGTTCTATTTCCCCGTTAAACAGGGGAGTAAAAGCGCAGATATCGCTGCCTTACAAGCGGTGGCCGCTCAATTGGAGTACCTGTTAAGTCAAAAGGGACTTTCCGAGGACGACATTGTTCGTGAGTTTCGTCAGCTGCGTGAAGCGGACAGAGCGAATCAGAGAAAGGAGCTAGACGAGTGAGACTCAAATTCGTCGTTCTCGACGCTGGTATCATCATAAGAAATAGACATCTCCAAAAATCTATACCCCAGTCCTAGCAATGGTATTCCTACTTGGTAATGGGATTTCTTATCCTTTTAGCTAAACAGCAACATTGCTCCTATGAAATTAGCCTCCATTCCGACAAAACAGTACATCGAGCAACGAGAAGAAGAATATTGGCTCAAAGGAACTCGTATCTCCCTTGATTCAGTTGTCTATTCTTTCTTGAACGGAGAATCCCCCGAAAGCATTGCCCAAAATTTCCCACTCCTTTCCCTCGAACAGGTTTATGGCGCGATCGCTTTCTATCTGGCCAATCGAGAGCTTGTCGATGCCTATCTGAAAAAGGGTGAAGCCGAGTTTCAGGGACTACAACAGTCTTGTAGAGAAAGGAGTCCTTTGCTGTACCAAAAATTGAAGGCAGCTCAAGCCCAGAAGTAGAGGGCAGCATGACAGAAATTCGCTTTCAGGCTGATGCGGATCTTAGACAGGCAATTGTGACTGGTGCAGTCCGCAGACAACCAAATCTGGATTTTCAGTCAGCTAATGAAGCAGGGCTTGAAGGAATAAAAGATCTAGCAGTTTTAACCATTGCAGCACGGGATGGTAGGGTGCTGGTCACGCACGATCGCAAAACCATGCCGACTGAGTTTGGTCAATTCATCATGTCGCAAACGAGTTCTGGTGTTCTAATTCTTTCTCAGAATCTTGCAATCAGCGAAGCGATCAATGCAATTATCTTAGTGTGGGAAGCATCTACGGCTGAGGAATGGATCAATCAGATTATGACTTTTCCATTTTAAATGGCTACACACGGTTTGGTTTGAAATCCTCGGAAAATGCTGCATAACCTTAGCAATCCACCGCAATACGCACCGACCCAGTGAAAGAAACTGCCCCCGCTTAATAAGTATATGTGCTTAACAAAAATCTAATTTCCTAGAAGAAGGCTATAATCACCATAGTATTTTGCCCCCATCTCAATTCTAGCCAGTAGATTATTTTCCCTAGTGCTAGAGGAAAAAGCTCCTTAAGTCTAATCACCAGCGTGACTCCGATGACTTCAACTATTGCTCCTTCTCGACTTTCACTGCCTACCCAAGATGAATTGCCCTGCGATGACGGCGTTCCCATGGAAACCCAACGACATAAACTCCAGATGGATATACTCATAGATGCCTTGTTCCCCTGGTTAGCTGCTAGGGAAGATGGCTATGTAGGCGGCAATATGTTCGTTTATTTCAGTGCCGCACAGTTAAAAAGCGAGGACTTTCGCGGTCCCGATTTCTTTGCTGTCCTGGGGGTTCCTAAAGGGGAAAGAAAAAGTTGGGTGGTTTGGCAAGAAGGGAAAGCTCCCGACGTGGTTATCGAACTCCTTTCCGAAAGTACCGCTCAACAGGATAAAACTGAAAAGAAAGCCATCTATCAAGACCGTTTGCGAGTGCCAGAATATTTCTGGTACGATCCCTTTAATCCTGAAGACTGGGCGGGTTTTATCCTCAGAGACGGCAACTACGAGCCATTATCTCTAGAGACGGGAGAAAGATTTTTCAGTCAAAGGCTAGGGTTAACTTTGGTACGCTGGCAAGGGGAGTATAAGGGAGTCGAGGCAGTTTGGCTGCGTTGGGCGACTTTTGCCGGCGATTTACTGCCCACGGAGTCAGAGCTAACTGAACAGGAAAGGATGCGGGCTGAACAGGAGAAAATGCGGGCTGAGGATTTACAAGCATTGCTTCAACGCTATCGAGAGCGTTTTGGAGATTTGCCAGAATAAATCTAGATATTGACCAGCTAAAGTACAATAACTCTCCAGAAAGCTAATAGGATAGGAGCATCAAGCATAGACAACCAATAACCTTAGAAAACTCTTGTTCGCTTTCCGGTGTTAGCTGGTTAAAATTTTTCTTTACCGAAAAATTGGGTTTAAAGCCTCGCCCTTTTAGGGCGACTTTATATGATGTATAATATTAAGAATAGCGGGCAGGGTAAGCAACCGCTTAAAAAACCCAGTCATCGCCGGATGAACGCACCTTGAAAACCAGAGTTATGGGGTTCTCTAGGGGAATGCTCCTATAGGTAAAAGCTCTCAGCGTCAAGTACCAGAGAAACCAAGTATTTTAGAGGTCTTGAACTGTATCGTAGGGGCCTCCGAGAACAGGCTTCTGTAAGGTCGCGAAAGTCTGAGGAGAGAACCACCTCTGGGTTGGATTTCGCCAGGAATCTAATTCAAGTGGACTCGTTGAGCCAGAAATTCACAGCAGTGATGCTAGAAGAATCCACGTCCGTTTACGGCGTGGGGTATGTCAACCACTCGACTCTCCTTAATATAAACCTCATCGCTATCGTCCCCCATGTCGGGTTTTTTTCTGGACCCTCGCCGGTTATTGTCCTGGATTCTCAGCCATGGTCTGTCAGTCCTAGACTTTGGGTTAGTTCTCCTCCTTACCTATATGCTGCTGCTAATTATCGGCGAGCGGCGTACCTTTTGGATGGTGCGAGGACTAATCTACTTAATGCTGGCCTCGGTGATTAGCGATGCCCTAGGATTGCGCTTGCTGGGGTTAGTCCTAGAAAAATTGATTTTGGGGGCAGCAGTGGCGATTGCTGTGATTTTTCAGTCGGAATTCCGCCGTTTTTTAGAATTATTGGGCAAAGGTCAAGTGTGGGAATTATTTAAAAAAAGTTCCCCCACTCCCAAGACCGATAATGTCATTGATGAGTTAGTGGACGCGGTGAAGGATCTATCTCAAAATCGCACCGGTGCGCTGATGGTATTAGAAACCAGTGGCAATCTCGACACCAGGGTGTTTGTCAATCCGGGGGTGATGCTCAATGGCCAAGTATCTAAGGAATTAATTCAAACTATTTTTCAAACTAAAACTTTACTGCACGATGGGGCCGTATTTATTCGGGGCGATCGAGTGGTGGCCGCTGGTGTTATTCTACCCTTATCGGAGCGCAGTACCTCTAGGCAATTAGGCACCCGTCATCGGGCGGCCATGGGCATTACCGAAAGGCTAGATAATTGTATCTGTATTGTGGTTTCTGAGGAAACTGGCTCGATTTCCCTCGCGTCGGGGGGGAATTTGGATCGGCCCTTAACCAGTAGTAAACTAAAAGAGCTTCTCGAAGCGAAGTTTTCTCCGTCGGGAGAGGGGGAAGTGGTCGCACCGAGTTGGGGACGTTTAGGGCGTACAATTGGCTTAAAAGGTCGTCTAATCTTAGAAAAATTCTCCCGTTCGCCCAGAGCAACCCCCAAAGATAGAAAATGACTCTTAAACCGAGCTTGTCACCAGAATTACCTACGGATTTAGATAAAAACCGTTTGCCTCAGCACGTCGCAGTGATTATGGATGGGAACGGTCGTTGGGCGAAAAGTCGTGGTTTACCGCGGATTATGGGCCATCAACGGGGAGTAGATGCACTAAAAGACTTGCTGCGCTGTTGTCGTGACTGGGGGATTCCCGCTTTAACCGCTTATGCTTTTTCTACAGAAAATTGGGGTCGTCCCCTGGAAGAAGTCGAGTTTTTAATGACTCTATTCGAGCGGGTTTTGCGGCGGGAATTAGAAGAAATGATGCAGCAAAATGTCAAAATTCGCTTTATTGGTAATTTATCAGCCTTGCCAGAGTCTTTAAGACGGGAAATTGCTAAATCTCAAGCAGAAACTAGCAAAAATTCCGGTATTCAATTTACGGTAGCTACTAATTATGGTGGCCGAGAGGAAATCGTACAAGCTTGTCAGGCGATCGCTCGTCAGGTGCAACAGGGTTTAGTCTCCCCGGAAGCGATCGATGAATCTCTCTTTGAACAGTATCTTTATACTGCCGGGATTCCTAACCCAGACCTGTTAATTCGCAGTAGTGGGGAAATGCGAATTAGTAATTTTTTACTCTGGCAAATGGCCTACGCGGAAATCTATGTTACTGACACCCTCTGGCCCGATTTCGATCGAGTGCAATTTCACCGCGCTTTAAAAGATTATCAGGGTCGTCATCGTCGTTTTGGCAAATTATAAGGGCTGCAGCCCAAATTGCTCAAAATAGCCACTGTGGAGCAGTTAAAGGACAATTTTTGATTTTTACAAGAGGTCTGATCACTTTTAATTTTAACTTGCTCCCTGGGGCAACGGTTAAACTGGGACGAGAGGTCGTTTGTGATCTTCTCGATTTCCCCAATACGGTAATCCGTAAATCGGCTGGAGCTAGACTTTTTCCCAGGCTAAAATAAAATAGGGGAGAGAATAACTATCGACGATAAGCAGTTTTAAGATTATGGGATTCTTTGACTCAGAAGTGGTTCAACAGGAAGCTAGACAGCTATTTGAAGATTACCAGTCTCTCACACAACTAGGCAGCGAGTACGGTAAATTCGATCGAGAGGGTAAAATAATCTTTATCGATAGGATGGAGGAGTTAATGGAACGCTACAAGATATTTATGAAGCGTTTTGAGTTATCTGAGGATTTTTCCGCCCAAATGACCGTAGAACAGCTAAAAACCCAATTAGGTCAATTTGGCATGACTCCCCAAATGATGTTCGACCAAATGCAGCAAACCCTTGAACGGATGAAGGCAGAGATTCGCTAAAATTGCCGATATTTATCGGGTATTGGCTGCCTTTTACCCGATAATGTCCTCTCCAGATTACTGCTCGGAAAATTGGGGTTTCTGCGGTTTTTTGAGAACAATGATCTAATAATTTTAAGTAGGTTAGCTGATGAACTCCAGGCCAGATTCACAAGAGAATATTGAGCCACCTCAGTATAGTGAAAAAACTAACCGCATTCAGGCAATCAGTCAACTGATTAAGGCAATAACCCCGTTAATTTGGGCTATAGTTGTTCTAGTGGTTATCTTGCCTCTTTTAGGGAAAATTTGGCTAGGAACTGCCGGCAATGAACCGTTAAAAACTAGGGTTGCTACCGAAACTAACCTAGAGATTCCCATCACTATACCCGAAAAATCTAACAGTCAAATCGATCGGGAGATTAGCCAAGCTTTACAGACAGCGAGAGCAAATTCTCAAAGCTTCGCCCTAGGAGAAATTGAGGGATGGGTGGAGGAGTTGATGACACGAGTAGATCAGGGTTTTCTGCCTTGGTATTTTAACTATTTCAATCAAAAACAATTTGAGGGCAAGGCCTTTTTAAGCGGATTATACTCCTCGATCGCTCACTGGGTCAATACAGATAATCCACCCCCGGAACAGGTGGTGGCAGAAAATTTGACCAAAACTATTCAAACCGAGTTTACCTAAAATGTCGGATGAATGCCCCCGCTAGATTTTTCGACAAGATACTCACCTTTGCGGGGGATGAAATCCGACCAGAATATCAACCGCGAAGCACGATTTTAATTCTACCATTTGTAGGTAAACTGTGTTATA
>NZ_JADBTF010000336.1:0-15035 GCF_020246295.1 Microcystis sp. M090S1
GGAATAAACTTGGGAGAAGATTCTGTTCTCGGTTTTCATCTTGTAGGGATTCTTGCTTTTTCCCTATCTACCCAGATCTTTTTCTTTTTGGCAACCCTTGTCTTGTCAGGTTTTGACCCACTTGTGTCCGTCAGTCAGGCAAGCAAGTCAAATAATTCAAGCTATTCGGGATACCATTTCTAATGTAAATCCAAATGTGACTAATAGATTTATCCAAAATGATCGAGTCAATAGGCAACGCTTGATCGATTTATTTCAGAGCAACACCGATATTCCTTTAGTCGCTTTTGACGAAGATTATTTTTATGAACATTTTCCTAGAAGTTGGCAGTCTGTTGATATATTTCAGCAGTCACTTGCTAGGATCTTCGTAGATTATCAACGCAACTGGCTTACTAATCGGCTCAAACGTGTTGCAAATTTAGAAGATGAGACCGTTAGCTTCTTAACTGAGGAAGAATTTTTAAGCAAATATGGAGAACCACCTTGGGAGTTTGTAAATAGTATTCTAGAGACAGCAAATCTTGATTTCAGGATTAACCGACCACCGCAATACGAAGATCGCCCTTATGAGCCAATTCTAACAGATAGAGTTAGGAACTCACAAGTGAGGTTCAATGATTTGTCTTCAGGCGAACGGATTTTAATGTCTTTTGCACTGTGTCTTTATTACGCTGATGATAAGAACAAACTTATTGTAGATAATCCCAAAATTTTACTATTTGATGAAATAGATGCTCCCTTGCATCCTTCAATGACTCAATCTCTCTTGCGAACCATTCAAGATGTTTTAATCAATCGTCGCAATATTAAGGTGATTCTAACTACCCATTCACCCTCAACAGTCGCTCTAGCTCCAGAACAATCTATATACGCAATGTATAAGAATGAACAAAAACGGATGCAAAAGGTCACAAAAGATAAAGCTTTATCTATCTTGACTACTGGAGTTCCAACTTTAAGCATAGATTATGAGAATCGTCGGCAAGTTTTTGTTGAAAGCCGTTATGATGTTCAATTTTATGAGAAATTACACGAAAAGCTAAAAGATTATTTAACTCCTGAGATATCACTTAACTTCATCGCGTCTGGTGGAGGAAATGGTACCTGTGATCAAGTAAAAGATGTTGTTAATCAACTGAAAGAAGGAGGCAACCGAACAGTCTATGGAATCATTGATTGGGATTTAAAAAATTGTGGTAATGGTCGTGTTAAAGTTCTTGGCAAAGAAACGCGTTACAGCATCGAGAATTATATTCTTGATCCCGTGCTTATAGCAGCTTTTCTTTTGCGAGAAAAGTTTATAGAACCCATTGAGGTTGGACTCAGGAAGCGTGAAACCTATGTTGATTTTGGCACTTTTGATGATACTCGGCTTCAACAAATAGCTGATTTCATAGTAGAGAAAGTTAAGCCTAAGATTCAATCAGAAGTTCAAGATGATTGTTTATTATGCCAGTATCTTAGTGGCAAAACCATCAAATTACCTAAGTGGTTTCTTCGGATTCAAGGGCATAAATTAGAAGAAATTCTGAAAGAGCTCTTTCCAAAGTTAAATAAATTTAAGAAAGAACCTGAGTTGAAATTAGAAATCATCTCAAAGGTAATTGACGATTTTCCGTCTCTTATTCCCTACGATATTTTATCTTTGTTAAAAGAAGTACAAGATGTTAAATAAGTTGAAAAGCTATATTATAGCAGTTATGTTAATGGTAAGATAGGACGTTTTCGTGGTGGGGAGTCGGTGGTCAATATCAAATTAGGTCATACTTCATCTTGATGAGAAAGACTGTAAAAATTATCGGTAAACCCCAAAAAAAAGGAAGCTAAATCATGAAAATTACTATCGATATTCCCGATGAATTGCTTCAACATTACAACTACAATAATCTTACCCGTGAAATTTTAGAGGCTTTGGTGGTGCGGGCCTACCGAGCGGAAAAAATCACCAGTGCCGAGGTCGGAAGTATTTTAGGTCTATCTTCTCGTTGGGTGGTGGATGCTTTTTTGAAAAACCATGATGCCGATTTACATTACAATGAAGTCGATCTAGAGAGCGATCGCAAGACTCTTCAGCAACTTCGCAACAAACACGATCATAGTCTTTTATGATAGTCGTTTCAATTAAATTGAAGATAGATTTCGCCTTTGATCCCCCCTTAATAAGGAGGGTGCTGATCCCCCCTTGATCCCCCCTTAATAAGGGGGGTGCTGATGGTTTTTAACACCTACCTACTTAAAACTACATTCCCATAATTTCGTAACCGGAATCTACATAAATAATCTGACCGGTAATACCACTAGCAAGATCACTGGCTAAAAAAGCGGCCGTATTTCCCACCTCAATTTGTGTCACCGTGCGATGTAAAGGAGCGATTTCTTCCACATGATGGATCATATCAAGAATTCCCCCCACGGCCGAAGATGCCAAGGTGCGAATTGGACCGGCGGAAATACCATTAACTCGGATCTTTTGACCACCTAATTCGGCGGCTAAATAGCGAACACTCATTTCTAAACCAGCTTTTGCCACCCCCATTAAATTATAGTTAGGAATTACCTTGACACCCCCGAGATAGGTAAGAGTGATAATACTTCCCCCTTCCGTCATCAAAGGTTTAGCCGATCGAGCTAGACGGGTTAGGGAAAAAGTGCTAATATCTAGGGATTTAGTGAAAGCTTCCCGAGGGATGGCGGTAAAATCGCCCGTTAAACCCTCTTTATCGGCAAAAGCGAGACAGTGAATCAAAATATCCAGTTTGCCCCATTTTTCCGCCACTGTAGCGAAAGTATCTTCTACCTGTTGGTCATTTTGGACATCGCAGGGGACATAAAAAGCGGGATTAAGTTCATCGGCCAATTCTCGCACCTTTTTCTCAAAGCGGCCTTTTTCGTCGGGGAGATAGGTGACACCGATATTCGCACCAGCTTGATGGAGTTGTTGGGCAATTCCCCAAGCGATCGAGCGATTATTGGCAATTCCCGTCACTAGGGCGTTTTTTCCCGTTAAATCTAACATAGTTCTCGTTTCTCTTACAAAAATCTCCCCAATAGCCGACCCCAGCGAGATTCGGTATAATAGGGATACAGATAAAGGGGCAGCAATGATCACCCCTCCCCCATTGTCTGGCAAAAAGCGCCCAAAACTTTTCCCAGTTTAGGGAGCGGTTATGTTTAATAGAGGTGAAACTCGTTGCATAATAAAAACAATTTTCCCCTTTTTTGGATGTGAGATGGACTTATCCCTAATACAAGACAAACCCCTAGCAGATGTGTTCCGTCGAATCGGCAGCGGCAATTTCCCCCCGGTGGTGGAATTGTTCGAGCGTGGCAAAACGATCTTTTTCCCTGGAGATCCCGCCGAAAGAGTCTATTTTTTGCTGAAAGGAGCCGTTAAGTTGTCGCGAGTCTATGAAGCGGGAGAAGAAATTACCGTGGCTCTACTGCGGGAAAATAGCGTCTTTGGTGTGCTATCCTTACTCACCGGCCAGCGATCGGATCGTTTTTATCATGCTGTGGCTTTTACTCCGGTAGAATTACTCTCGGCCCCGATCGAGCAGGTAGAAAGGTCCCTCCGCAATAATCCCGATTTATCAATGTTGATGTTGCAGGGGTTGTCCTCGCGGATTCTGCAAACGGAAATGATGATCGAAACCTTGGCTCACCGGGATATGGGTTCACGTTTGGTCAGTTTTTTATTAATTCTCTGTCGTGATTTTGGGGTTCCCACCACCGATGGCATCCGGGTTGACCTAAAATTGTCTCACCAAGCGATCGCAGAAGCGATCGGTTCTACCCGCGTCACTGTCACCCGTTTATTGGGAGAGCTGCGGGATCAAGAAATGGTCTCAATTTACAAGAAGAAAATTACCGTCCATAATCCCGTCGCTCTCAGTCAACAATTTACTTAAATTCTGGATGACTAGCGCTTATATTTTGGTTTTGGCCATCGTGGTTTTAGGTGGTCTGATAGCGGCGGTTGGCGATCGCATAGGGAGCCGTATCGGTAAGAAAAGGATGCGTTTATTTAATCTGCGTCCGAAACAAACCGCGACTTTGATGACGATTGTAACGGGAATTTTGATCGCCGGTTCCACTTTAATTGTCTTGTTTGCTTCTAGTAAATCCCTGCGTCAAGGAGTTTTTGAACTGGATCGTCTTTTAAATGAACGTCGTGCCGCTATTAAGGATTTGGAAAGACAGGTGAGAAAAACCACCGAGCAAAAAAATCAGGTGGAAAAGGCTTTAAAAACGGCTAAAAGTGAACAGATAGCTGTGCAGAAACGTCTAGAGGTTCTTAACAAAAATTATCAAGCTTCTCGTCAACGTTTGCGATTAGTTTCTGGACAGTTGGAAAAGTTTCGTAAGGAAGTGGCTAATTTAAATAATGAACGAGTTATTTTAACTAATCAAAAGGCACAGTTAATCAGTCAAAGGGATCAATTGTCCCAACAAAAATCAATTCTTTCTAGTCAAATAAATCAACTACAAACCACCGTTCAAGTTAGAGATAAAGAGTTGGCTAATCAACAAAAGTTATTAACAACCAGACAAGCGCGACTTCAACAGTTGGAAACCCAACAAAAAACCCTACAGCTAGAAATTGATCGCCGGGATCAACGCATTGGAGAACTCGATCGCTCGATTGTGGATAAAAATTTGGCTTTGGAACAGCGTGAGGGAAAATTAAAAGATTTAGAAACCCAAATGGCTTTTCTTAAGCGGGAAGTGGAAGTTTTAGAACAATACTATCAAACCTATCAAGAATTGCGGGAAAAACAAATCGCTATTTTCCGGGGACAGGTGTTATCTTTTGGAGCTTTTCGTATTGTTGATCCCCAAGCTATTGTCGCTGTTATCGATAAGTTATTGCGAGAAGCGAATATGAATGCTATCCGTGCCACCCAACCGAATCAGCCTAATTTTGACCAGCGTTTAGTTAAGATAACAAAAGCACAGGTAGAACAGTTAAGTCAACAATTACAGGACGGTAAAGAATATGTGGTGAGAATTCTTTCGGCAGGTAATTATGTCTTAGGAGAAAGCGAGATTCGTGTCTTTGCTGATGTGGTTCCCAATCAAAGAGTTTTTGAGGAGAAACAGGTAATCGCTGCCGTTTCCATTGATCCCCAAAATATGACAGAAGAAGACCTACAAAAGCGGTTAGATTTACTCTTAGCTTCGGCTCAATTTCGCGCTAGAAGTGCGGGAGTTTTAGGGTCAATTCAAGTGGAAGATGGTTTATTAACTACGGTAGTTAACTTTATTGGTCAAGTGAAAAAGTCGGGTAATTCTATCGAGACACTTGAGGCAATTGCCGCTAGTAAAACTAATACGGCTGGCCCCTTAACTTTGCGTTTAGTAGCGGTAAAAGATGGTAAAATTGTTTTTAGTACGTCCTCTTAAAAGATAGCCAAAGTTAGGAGTTGAGATTAAAATCAATTCCTTCGTAAATATCGACAAGATTTAAGCTAATTCCTAAAGAATATAGAGAGAGAATTCCCCTTGCTGGGGTGTATTCTTGCAGTAACCAATTATTTTCTGATGTTTTGCTATAGGATTCTATTAGTATCTCCCCTTGACTGACGAGAAGATATTGGTTTAATTGGGGTATAGAACGATAATAACGAAATTTATCACCCCGATCATAACCGGAGGTAGAAGGAGATAAAACTTCGATAATTAGGCAGGGATTTAAAATTTCATCGTTGCGATTATCACTAAATAATGGTTCCCCGGCAATAATCATTAAATCTGGGTATAAACCGCGATTATATTGGGGTATCCATAGTCGCAAATCACTGGGAAAGACTTCATAAATAGTTTTCCTTAAAGCATTGTCTAACAAGCGAATTAAATTGCGTACCAGTCGATTATGATTGATGCTTCCCCCTGTCATCTCGATAATTTCTCCGTCGTGATATTCGTGTTTAACCTCGGCTATGGTTTCTAAATTACGATATTCTTCTAAGCTGAGGGTTTTGGTAGGAGATCGAGTTAGCATTTTCTCTGTCACAGAATTTTTAATCCTCCTGATTATAACCTAGATCACAGAAAAAAAGGTTATCATTCATAAAAATCAATTCCTTCGTAAATATCGGCAAGATTTAAGCTAATTCCTAAAGAATCTAGGGAGAGAATTCCCCTGGCTGGGGTGTATTCTTGCAGTAACCAATTATTTTCTGAGGTTTTGCTATAGGATTCTATTAGTATCTCCCCTTGACTGACGAGAAGATATTGGTTTAATTGGGGTATAGAACGATAATAACGAAATTTATCACCCCGATCATAACCGGAGGTGGAAGGAGATAAAACTTCGATAATTAGGCAGGGATTTAAAATTTCATCGTTGCGATTATCACTAAATAATGGTTCCCCGGCAATGAGCATTAAATCTGGGTATAAACCGCGATTATACTGGGGTATCCATAGACGTAGATCGCTCGATTGAAGACGATAATTAGTTCCTCTTAAAGCTAATTTTAGCAGGACAATCAGATTAATGAGAATACTATTATGATTGATGCTTCCCCCTGTCATCTCGATAATTTCCCCGTCGTGATATTCGTGTTTAACCTCGGCTATGGTTTCTAAATTACGATATTCTTCTAAGCTGATAGTTTTGGGGGGAGATGAAGTCAACATTTTTCCAGATTAGAGATTCTTTTATTTAATCATAACACAATTAATTTTACCCATTTAATTCTAATTCCCCTTGGAGAAAATCAACAAATTGTCTAGCAGTTCTTCCCGATCGCCCATTATGTTGGGTTGCCCATTGTTTGGCACGAAATTCTAATTCTTCTAAGCTAATTTTTAATTTAGCTAAACTGGCTAAATGACGCACTATTTCCAAATATTTTTCTTGATTAGCAGGTTCAAAAGTGAGGGTTAAACCAAAGCGATCACTAAAGGATAATTTTTCTTGGACTGTGTCCCAATTATGCACTTCATCACTATCTTTTGGTTGTGGTCGATCCGCAAAAAATTCTCTGACTAAATGTCGGCGATTAGAAGTGGCATAAACTACGACATTTTTCGGTCTAGCGGTGACGCTTCCCTCTAAAACAACTTTTAAAGCTTTAAAAGCTTCATCGTCTTCTTCAAAGGATAAATCATCGACAAAGATAATAAATTTTTGGGGCAAATCTCGCAAGATTTCAATAATTAATGGTAGGTCTTTTAATTCCGATTTTGCCACTTCAATTAAGCGCAATCCCTGACTATGATATTTTTGCAATAATCCCTTAACCAGAGACGATTTTCCTGAACCACGGCAACCATAGAGTAAGACATTTAAAGCGGGATAACCTGCTAATAAAAACTCAGTGTTTTTAATCAAGGTTTTCTTAGCCATTTCATAACCGACTATGTCTTGAATCTGCACGGGATCGGGATGATTAATTCCTTGTAATCTGCCTTCTTGCCACCTTAAAGCTTGATAACGGGCAAAAATTCCTGTACCACACTCACGATAATAATCGGCTAGAGCTTCGACTAATTCCGTCCAATCTAAACTAGAATGGAGGAAACTTTCTAATTTATTGTCCACTTCCCAAGCGGGGAAAATTAGAAATTTAATTTGTTCAAAAACTGTCGAATTACTTAAGCTATAAATGCTAGAGTTATAAAGAGATTGGAGGATAGATAAATCCTGTTTAACGCCATTAATTAAAGATTCGGGTAACTCCCAAACACTTTTTTTCTGTACCTGTTGACTAAAGGGATTATCATCTAATAAAATTTGTTCGATTAGAAAATCATTCCAACTGATATTTCTGGATGCTAAAGCTTGAAACAATTGACCATAAGCTTTGAGAAAATCGGCAACATTATCCGTAGCTAATAGGGTAATAAATGCCTGGCCAATAGCATTATCAAAAACCCCTTGATACAAAACTAACAAGCTGACTTTTTTGTAAATTTCAGAGTTCATTTTTTCTTCTCCACTAATAACTAAGATTTCATGGCCGCCTTTTTGCAATTCCTAATCCGATTTAATAATTGCCGCCTTGTAGCCGAGGGAATGCCAATCAGTTATTATACTACCAAGATAGGGCGATATCTGCAACATTAAGGTTAAAAAGGGAGAAATGCCTACCGACTAATTCTTAGGATTTCTTGAATTGATTCTCGATAAAATTGATAACTTATAGCAGTTATATTCATGGTGAGGTGCAAAGTTTTCGTTTTGGGGAGACGGTCGATGATACCCTGTCAGGTTACACATCATCTTGAGGAGAAACGCTATATTTGATAAAATTTAACCAATCTTGGATTTCCTGTCCTAACCAGAGACATTCATCCTCGTGGAGATTCTGACCGATCAGATAATAATTTTTAGCCGTCCGCAGACGAATCTGATAGTTACCTTCTGTGCCATTGCTATGGAGAAAAATACCCCATAAATCTTGAGTTTTAAAAGCAAATTTTTGGTAGATAAAATTGAAGACTTTATATTTAATTAAAACTTCTTGAGGTGTAAGAATTAATTGCATCTCACGCAAACAAATAAAACCAATTAGAGCTATAATAAAGGTAAGAATCGGGGAGATAAAGACAGTGACAGTAAGGACAATCAACAAAGACCAGAGGGTAGGTGCATCGGAAGGTAGCTTAATTTTAGGGGGTAAATTAATCTCTAAATTATCCCGGTGTTTAGCGATACGGATGGAACTGTGGGGAGGTTTTGGTAATTTCTTAGGATCGATTAAACTTGATGCTTGGCGATAGTAGGGATGTTGGAGAAATTTCAGAGCTTCTCTGGCACTTTTAAACCGCTTTTCTACCGCTATATCGGTTATAGTTTCTAACCAATCGATTAAATCATCATCAATTGTCACCCGTTGGCGAAATTGAATTTTAGAGTCGCGGTGGGGCAATTCTATCGGGACAATTCCCGTCGATAAATGAATTAAAGTCATACCTAAGGCATATAAATCAGAACTGGGAACCGCCCGGCCCCAAAATTGTTCTAGAGGTGCATAACCACTCGTTCCCACCACAGTAAAAGTAACTCCCGTCACTGCACCGCGGGACTGGACTGCCCCAAAATCTACTAAATAAACGTTATTTTCCGAGTTAATAATTAAATTACTAGGTTTAATATCTCGATGTAATACTGGGGGCGATAATTCGTGCAAATAAATGAGAATTTCGAGAACTTCTTCGGCAATAGTCCGAATTACCGTAGCGGTGAAACGTTGCCCCCTTTCTAAGCGCTCGCTTAGGGATTCTCCCGGTATATAATCTTGTACAAGCACAAACCAAGGAATCCCGTCACCTTGATTTTTATCGAGGGAAAAATAATCGCGATAGCGGGGAATACGGGGATGATGGAGAGAAGCTAAGACGGCTGCCTCCCGTTCAAATAATTTTAATTCTTCCCACTCCATCTGGGGACTAAAAGCGAGGAGTTTAATAATTACCGATTCTTGGGATAATACATCGATAGCTAACCAAGTTTGACGACCGATAGCGGTATTTCCTAGGCGTTGTTGCAGTTGGTAACGTTCAGCTAAAAGAGAATCAGAAGTAAAGGTCATAGTGGCTTTTCCCTTATTTAGACCTGTTTTTTTTTCAGGAAAACTGCTGGCTGGTACTAATTAATATCAATTTGTTTTTTTGCTGTCCAACAAAGGGCGATTCCTTTTTCTTTATAGGAAGATTCTCCAACAAAGATAGGATATAATTCAGATTCCCCACGATAGATAATTTCCTGACCATCAAATCCTAGAAAAATCGGTTGATTAGGTTGAATTGCCTGATAATCTCGTTGGAGAATCTGAGGATGTAACATAGCTTTAATTTCACCCTGTTCATCCCTAGGATAATCGATCGAGCCTAAACGTTGGTAAACTGTGAGGGATTCGCTGAAAGTATCGAGATGGGCAGCCAGATAATTTTCCTGTTCGATATAGTCTAGGATTTGATAGATGAGTGTTTCGGTTTGACGAAAAAGATAGGGACAGATGACACCATGGTTAATTGGACCGATTTCGAGGGTAAAAGCTAGGGGACAAATTCCTTTCAGAAAATGATTTTCTCCCTCGCTGACGGGATGATAAATTAAGCGCACCTCAGGATTAATTTTAGTCAGATAGGTAAAGAGTTTTAATAGCCAAGGATGGGCATTAGAATAAATAATCGCCAGCATCATATTAGATGTGGTGCTGTGAATATCGATTAATAAATCAATGGATTTTTCTCGGATTTCTTTGACTATTTTTTTGGCTCGTTTTTGTTCGTATTGCTGACCATCTGGATTAACTAAATCTTTCTGGTTAAAACAACGATTTAAATCCGTATCGATATATCTAACCCGTTGCTTTAGGGCTAAGGGATTAGCGATGAGACTGTGGGATTGAAAACTGCTGCGAGCAATAAGATTAGGTGACTTTTGCAGGTATTTAACCAAATAAGCGGGAGTTAGTTCATTGCCATGCACACCGGCAATTAAAGCCAGATTTTTAATAGTAGTTTTCTGCTCGATCATTTTTTATAATTTTTGAGAAGTTAAGTGGGTGGGTGGAATTAAATATAAGATGAACGTAGGTTGGGTTGAAGCATGAAACCCAACGCCCGATTATGTTACGCTACCGCTAACCCATCCTACAAATAATTGTGCCTCCCTACTTATAATTATTTATGGTTTGCGGCAAAAAGTTTGTTGGTGGGGTTAGGAGTCGGTCGTCGGTCGTCAGAAGATTATTTTTATTTATTCTTCCCACACCCCACACCCCACACCCCACACCCCACCCCTATAGCTGATTTAGAAAAACCAGCCGTAGGAATGAAGACCTTTACCCAAAAGATTCACCCCTAAATAACATACCCAAACCACAACAAAACCACTGGCCGCTAGAATAGCCGGTTTTCTTCCCTGCCATCCCCGGGTAATGCGCGCATGGAGATAAGCGGCAAACACTAACCAAGTGATTAGCGCCCAAGTTTCTTTCGGATCCCAACTCCAATAGGAACCCCAAGCTTCATTGGCCCAAACTGCCCCGGCGATGATACCGATAGTGAGAAGGGGAAAACCGAGACCGATGACCCGATAACTGATATTATCGAGGGTTTCCGCCAAGCTAAGACGTTGGGGCGAAAGAGTCGTCATCGCTGTTAAGGTGGGAGTTAAAAGGGCGGTTGTGCCACCGTTAGCCGTTTCCATGAAAATTGGGGCGGAAAGAGTGGTAGATAACTTATTTTGCAGACGATAGGCTCCCGTACCCACGGAACTGCCTTTTAACTCGATATTTTGACCTCTAGTGACGATCAGAAAAGCGATCGCCATCAGGGAACCCACCATCAAAGCAGCATAACTTAACATCATGACGCTAACGTGCATCATCAACCAATTCGATTTTAAAGCCGGAACCAAGGGCGCCGAAGTTTGCATTTCCCCGGGTAAGGACAAAGTGGCAAAAGCAGTAATCCCCATGGCTACAGGAGTCGTCACCACCCCCACCAGGCGACTGCGGCTATTGTACTCAGCAATTAAATGAACCGCAGTTACACCCCAAGCGAGAAAGAATAAAGATTCGTAAAGATTGCTGATGGGGAAATAACCCGCTTCTAACCAGCGCGCCCCCAATAAAGCGGCGATACAGAGGTTAGCGATGGCCACTCCCGTGCTGCCCAAGCCCGGCAACAAAGGTATGCTAGGAAAGGCTGCCCCGGCCCAATAAACCAGCATGGTTAAAAACAGGACTAAAAAAGAAGTGTTATCGAGAAAGTTCTCTAAGCTAACTAAATTCATGGGATTTCTCTCGTTTGTCGCTCGCTCGCTACCAAGTATTCCATCCTCTATCCTATCCCATCGGTAAGGCGATCGAGACAGGGAATTGTTAGTATAAACTTTGCATTTTCACTCTCACCTGCCCTAAAAATTATGGCTAATCAAGAAGATAATAAATTTTCCTGGTCGCGGTTGCCGCGGTTAGGCAAAATCCTGATCATTTGTTCTGGTGTTGCCGCTTTAGGCTATTTTCTTATCCCTCGTCCCTCAGAATTATCCAATATTCCCCTCGAACCCTACAGCGAATTTATCAGTAAAGTGGAACGGGGCGACATCAGTAAGGTCAGAATTGGCAATCAAGTCATCTATTATCAATTAAAAAATCCTTTAGAATCCCTGGCTATTCCGGGTAATCCCCCCGTTAATCCCCCAGAATCAAATAATCCCCTTTATGGTGATTCTAGTTCTCTGGCCAGCAAACCAAGCAGTAATCTAGTCTCCGGACGAGTATTGGCCACGATTCCAGTCGATAACCCCCAATTACCCCAACTATTACAGCAAAAAGGCGTAATCTTCGAGGCGATTCCTGTGGCCGAAAACAGTTGGATCACCACTCTCCTCGCTTGGGTGGTTCCTCCCTTAATTTTAGTCGCCGCCATGCAGTTTCTGTTCTATCGCAACGATGACACCCGTAAATCGCTGCTTTTTAATAAAAATCTCGCTAAAGTTTACGGAGACGACGAAAAATATCCGATTACCTTCAGTGATGTGGCCGGGGCCGAGGAAGCAAAAACCGAGTTAAAGGAAATTGTCGAATTTCTCAAGGATGCCGAGCGCTTTAATAAAATTGGGGCGCGTATTCCTAAGGGTGTTCTCTTGGTCGGACCGCCGGGGACGGGAAAAACCCTCTTAGCAAAAGCGGTCGCGGGGGAAGCGGGAGTGACGTTTTTTAGCATTTCGGCCTCGGAATTCGTGGAATTATTTGTCGGGACCGGGGCAGCCCGGGTGCGGGATCTATTTGCCCAAGCGAAGAAAAATGCCCCTAGCATCATTTTTATTGATGAATTGGACGCGATCGGTAAATCGAGAAGTTCGGGATCGGGAACTAGCGGCAGCAATGATGAGCGCGAGCAGACTTTAAACCAACTTTTGACAGAAATGGACGGTTTTAGCCCCAAAGAAGCCGTCGTCATCGTTTTAGCCGCCACCAATCGCCCAGAGACTCTTGATGCCGCTTTATTGCGTCCGGGGCGCTTTGATCGCCAAGTTTTGGTGGATCGTCCCGATTTAGCGGGAAGATTGGCAATTTTGGAAATATACGCCCAACGAGTCCAGATGGGTGAAGATGTTAACCTCAAAGCGATCGCCACCCAAACCCCCGGTTTTGCCGGTGCCGATTTAGCCAACCTCGTCAATGAGGCGGCTCTTTTGGCTGCCCGCAATAATCGGGAAAAAGTCAGTCAAATTGATTTTAAAGAGGCGATAGAAAGAGTTATCGCTGGTTTAGAAAAGAAAAGTCGGGTTCTCTCCGAAAAAGAAAAGAAAATCGTCGCTTATCACGAGGTTGGTCATGCTTTAGTTGGCGCTGTCATGCCGGGAGGTGGTCGGGTGGAGAAAATTTCCATCGTTCCCCGGGGTTTATCCGCTTTGGGTTATACCCTGAAAATTCCCACGGAAGACCGTTTTTTGATGACAGAAACCGAATTTAAAGAACAAATTACTATGTTATTGGGCGGTCGGGCAGCCGAAGAATTAATCTTTGGCAGTGTCACTAATGGCGCTTCCGATGATTTACAAAGGGCGACGGATATTGCTGAAAGAATGGTGACAATGTATGGTATGAGTAAATCCCTGGGACCCCTAGCCTACGATAAAACAGGACAGGCTAATTTTTTAGGTAATAATCAGGGTAGTCCCCGCCGTTCGATCGGGGAAAATACGGCCAAAGCGATCGATGAAGAAGTTAAACAAATTATCGACGCTAGTTACCAAAAAGCTCTAGCAATTCTCAGTCACAACCGCAATTTATTAGAGTCGATTACCGCTAATCTTTTGACCACCGAAGTAATCGAAGGAGAAGAATTGCAAGAATTCTTAAATCAAGCGCAAATGGTCTGATCAATCCCCATAAATAGGGTCTGCTGAAAAAGTTTTTCGTGGGGAAGTGGGGTGTGGGGTGTGGGGAAGTGGGGAAGTGGGGAAGTGGGGAGAACAAAGCTGCCTTTTGCCTTTTGCCTTTTGCCTTTTGCCTTTTGCCTCTCCTCATATAGCGGTAAGCGCTTGAGTGAGATACAGACCAAGCTTTGCCTAGCATGGTTTATAGCTCGTGACACTGTACCTCATACGACTGCACACCGCTATAACATCGGATTTTAACAGGTCAAAAGTCTTATTTTCAAAGGGTTTTACCATCATTCAGCAAGCCCTAAATATGACAAATGCCCCGCAACTATTCTGGTTTTTTTTCCCTTGACAATACTTCTTGTAGTTGTGGTACTAAGGTCGGCAAATCTTCTCGAATTGTTGCCCAAATTCTACTTAAATTAACTTGAAAATATTCGTGAGTTGCAACATTTCTCATTCCTGCCATTAAACGCCAAGGAATAAGAGGATAGCGAGACTGAATTTCCTTCGGTACATTTCTAGTTGCTTCTCCGATAATAATAAAATCATAGAGAACCGCTTTGATATTTGTTTGATTCTTGGCAAATTCCTCAAACGTCATTGCCTTTGTTCGCTGTTCAATTTCACTGATAGATTCTAAAATGTCTTGAAGGCGAAGTCGCCAATCTCTAGAAGGCATTGATCAGATCCTCAAGCACAGGTTCCCGTAAATGTTCTCTTAAGGCATCCTGAGTTCCTAAATCCACAGAGCATCCCAGAATATCTTCTAAATAATACTGTACTTGCAGAAGTTGAAAAAAACCACCTTGTCGATCGAATTCTACTAACAAATCTACATCACTATCGGCATCAGCTTCATCCCTGGCCACTGAACCAAATAAAGACAAAGATTTCACCCCTAGTTTTTGTAACTGTTCTCGGTGTGCCTCTAGAATTGCCAGCACCTCGTCCCGTTTCATCTGGTGTGTCTTTGAACCGGCCATCAATATTATAGCGGTTCTTCGTTACTTGGTATGGTTCGATAGGGGGGCATAAATCGACTAAATCCTTATCTGGTAAGAGACTTAATTGATTAGTTCGCTCTATATCAAAAACAATTGACAAAAATCGCTATATGCCTTTCTATATAAGTGTTACATCCCTTATAACTCCCGTCCATTGCATAACACAAACC
>NZ_JADBTF010000337.1:0-4050 GCF_020246295.1 Microcystis sp. M090S1
ATAAGACCAGAACAGAGTAAATCTGTTAAGGCAGGTGCGAAAAATCCTTCGGGAAAGAAGCAGAAACCCAAATCGTGAGGTTTGGGAATCGCCGTCCGTTTTACGGCGGCGAGGATGTCAAGACGTACTGACGATCAATAAAATTGGTTTGACTGGCTGCACAGATGATGTCGTACTTGACTATGCCATACAGGAAAATCGGATTCTGCTAACTCATAACTGCGATGACTTTGAAGAGTTGCACCAAGCCAATCCAAGCCATTCGGGGGTCTTAGCGGTTTACCGTAACGCTAACCGCTTTAAAAATATGGACTTCAAGGCAATTGTCAATGCGATCGCCAATCTGGAAACGGCTAACGTCCCTCTTGCTAATCAGTTCATTTCCCTGAACCAGTGGAACTATTAATTCTGCTTTGTCGTGATCGCGTCACAAATCTTAAGTTATATATCTCTCTCACTAGCGATCGCTTTCTTTTCCCTGTTTTACTGCTTCTCAGGCGAACTATTCTCATTCCGTGAGATATTGTGGCGCAGTGTGTCGGATTCGCCTTTGCCTTCTCCCTTGACTGATCCTCAACTCGATCGCAAACTAAATTAAACAGGATTACCTCGTACCAACCAGATGATAGACTGGGGATAATAGAAATAATTGAATATGGCTACATTACCGGAGGAAACCTTAGCGAGCATTTTTGATCTACTGCGTCAACTAGCGGATCAGATAGAGTACGCATCGGCAACGGAATGGCAACTTTTTACAGAATATGGGGAAAATGAACGGACATTATCAGAATTAGAAGAATTATCTAATGCCAGAGAGAGGGTAACTAATTCCTACTCCCGAATTAATAATATCCTGCTGAGAATTTTACAAGAGCAGCCGACTCTCTCAAATACGATGCTAGAGATGTTAGAAAGAGCGATTTTGCAAGGAACAGCCAGTGTGGATGCTGTTAGTGCTAGTGTTGATGAAGTAAAGAGGCAATGGAACTTATGATGACTTACCGCACCTCCTATCCCGATGAAGCAACGAGAAAACAATGTCTTGAAAGCTTACGGGAAACTAACCGCCAGATTGAGCTTTATAATCTTTTTTTAGACGATATACTCGCCCAACTGGAAACAGAATCCCGTCAAAAGAGACGAGAAAGGCTATTGCAAAGAGGGCAAACTATTAAATAGAGGGATGCACAGAAGAAGGAGTTTCAGGTAGTTTCTCTTGTTTTACTCCTTCTCAGGCTGTATATCCTCATTCCGTGAGATATTGTGGCGCAGTACGTCCTATTCGCCTTTGCCTTCTCCCTTGACTGCGCTTCAACTCGATCGCAAACTAAATTAAACACAATCAATATCAACCGACAGGACTCAACTGACCTAATTCCACGCTCACCGCATCAAAGCGATTGTCCCTGGGACGATAGGAGAGAATTTCCAATCCCTACTTAACAATAACGGGTACGGTAGGGATCGAACCTACAACCGTCCGCTTAGAAGGCGGATGCTCTATCCATTGAGCTACGTACCCAGGAAAGCACAATTATAGATTATACTTCCAAAAGTGACAAGTGGTAGGACTAATTTTCGCCGTTGCCCCTCTTTGCCACTGTCAAAACTTAATGATGGTGGTGGTGTCCGTGGTGATGATGGTGATCGGAATGAATGTGAGGAATTGTTACAGAACTATTGACAGATAAAGCCTCTTGTGATAGTAAAGCTTCGATGTGTTCCTCGGCCCAATCGGCAGCCATCCGGCAAAATTCGGGGTTATCGTTGACACAGGCCATCTGCACATAATTAACCTGGTCGTGTTTGCGGCGTAAAGCTTCGATAATATGCTCCACATCCAGCAAAGTTTCGTGATTTTCCGTAGCAAAGCCAATCGGCATGAAAATTAAGGCTTTGGCCCCTAATTCAATCAAATTCTTCGCCGCTAACTCTGCATTCGGTTGCGTCCATTTAATTAAGGGGGTTTGGTGATTTAACCAACCCACAGAAATCAAGGGATAACGATAGATTAATTTTTCCCGGACTAACTCGTATAAAGCTTGACTTTCATCGATTCCCGACGTAAATCCCTTAGCTTCGTGGGGACAACCGTGATTCATTAAAATAATGCCAATTTGCGAGGGAAGACAGCTACTAGCTACCTCGGCCGCGATTTTTTCCTCCACTAACCGCGCCATTAGCTCTATATAAGCGGGTTGGTTATAAAACGAGGGAATATAGCGCAATCCTTTGACCCAATGTTCCCCCCTTTGTCCTTGAGCTAAAGCTTTGTTAACTTGTTCGATCGCAATGCCACTGGTAAAGATAGAATCAACAACGAGGAGAGGATAGATCAAAATTTTCTCGAATCCCCGTTCGCGGATTTCCGTTAACACCTGTGCCGGTAAAAAAGGCGCGCAGAAGTTAAACGCTTTGAATACCTCCACCCGATTACCCCATTTTGCCTGTAAATTGCGCTCGATTTCCTGTCTTTGATGCTCGAAAATGTGGTTATGGGGCGAAATAAAGTGATTATGCTGATGTTGCCATTCGTGTAGGTCAAATATGGCCAATAATTTCGCTAGGGGAGGATAAACCCAAGTCGGTACAGGAGCGAACTTAGCCGTCAGCAGATTTAAGGCCTGTTCATTATAGTTGGCAAAGTCCTCGTAACTCTCCACTTCCCCGTATCCCATCAATAATACCGCCACTCGATCGCTGTGGTTGTGGGTAGCGGCTAACTGTTGTTGATCTGAAATGGCAACCACGTTTTTAACCCCGATTTTCTAAGTGAAAAACGCTATATCACTGGGATAGTAGCACTTTTCTATCCTATCCCCTAGCACGGGATAGACCGCTAAAAATTTATAACCTCTACAGAATCATACAGATTGCTTATCATCCTCATTAATAAAACGAGATGTAAAGAAACTTTAAATAATGTTAAGATCGTTGTAGTCCCACTTATGAGAGATATGACAGCAGGCGTGTTTGGTAGCTTACCTTTTCCCAATCAGAGCGGCGATCAACTCATCAGTAAGGCGGTGAGTGCTGCGATCGCTGCATTATTCAAACGGACAGGCAAGCTGAAAGCGACTGTCCGCGCCGAACCCGTGGCCAAATTACTCCAAGGCAGTATCGACGGTTTTGACTTTATCGGTCAGTCGATGCTGATGTACAATGGCCTACGCATCGAAGCCATGGAATTGTATGTACAAGCAGTGGCGATCGATTTTAGTGCCATTTTTACCGGACAGGTAAAACTCCGTCAACCGACGCGGGCCACTTTGCGGGTAGTTTTAACGGAAGAAGACTTAACCACCTCTTTTAATACACCTTTTATTGTCGAAAAACTGCAAAGATTAGAGTACGAAGGTAAATCAATTCACTGTCAGAATACGGAATTAATTCTCAATGACGATAAAACTTTAACTCTGAAAAGTCTCATCAAATTGGGAGAAGAAGAACCAATTCTTCTAGAAATGACCACTGCTGTGGTTGTGGAAGAACGGCGAAAAATTCAATTTGTTGAGGTGGTTTATCAAGGGGACGAAAGATCGAAAGCTTTAGGAGAAGCTTTAATCAGCCACGTTAACAACCTCATGGATTTAGATAAATTTGCCCTCGATGGTACCCAATTAAGAGTCGATCGACTACGTTTAAAAGATAAACAGATTATCTTTTATGGTATCGCCGATATCGAGCGTTTTCCCCAAAGAAAATAGGCAGTATTTTGGCCTTTTAATCGTGCTTGTGGCTACAGGGAGGCACAGGATCGTAACCTCCGGGGTGAAAAGGATGACAACGGAGAATACGCTTAATTGCTAACCAAGAACCGCGCAGCACACCAAAGCGCTCGATCGCTGCTATGGCATACTGGGAACAGGTGGGTTGAAAACGACAGGAAGGGGGAAATAGCGGCGAAATAAACCGTCGATATCCCTCAATTAAGCCAATAAAAATTCCTTTCATCGAAAATTTTGGGTCTGAAACCCCGTCGTTCTACGACGGCTTTACTGTTAAATATTAGCGCATTTACACGATATATGCTAGAATGCGAGATAT
>NZ_JADBTF010000338.1:0-6198 GCF_020246295.1 Microcystis sp. M090S1
AGGACGGCTTTAAGCTACAATGCAAAAAGCGATAACCAAGCTAAAAACCGAACCTTGACCACAGATAGTAGGGGGTTTCGTTCAGAAAAGACTTCAAATTCGGCCTTGAACGAGTAAAACTTTCTAGGAAATAAGGTTGAACATGAGATTTTTTCGACTTGTTCAAAGTGGCCGGAGGGCATTCGGACACTCAAAACGGACGTGGAGGAAAGCGTAAGACTACCGCTAAGGTAGCAGCATCCTGTGAAGCGTCAACCCCATTCAACGACCATCCTAAAAAGGTGGCGTGGTGAGGAATCACCGTCCGTTTACGGCGGTGAGGATGTCAACCCAAAGCAGTCCTGATCGGTTTAGTCAATCAAATTATTATTCTACCGATCGTCGGCTTTATTATTGTTTCTCTTTTGCCTCTCCGGCCAGAAATTGCCGTCGGTTTAATGATTGTCGCCATTTGTCCAGGCGGTCCTTCCTCCAATGTTTTAACCTATTTAGCTAAGGGAGATGTGGCCCTTTCTGTTACTTTAACCGCTTTTAGCAGCATCATCACTATTTTCACAATACCTTTTTTAGCTAGTTTCACTCTCCAGCATTTTATGGGTGAAAGTGCCGCCATCTCCCTACCCATTGGTTCCACTATGGCGCAGATATTTTTGATTATAGTTTTACCCCTGGTTATGGGTATGACTATCCGCCATTACTTCCCTTTACTGGCCAAAAGTCTGGAACCGATAACTAATCGTTTAGCCGTGATTTTTCTAGCGGTTATTATCTTCTTATTAATCCTGAGAGAATGGCAACGTTTACCTTTATTTATCGCTCAAACTGGCATCGCAGTGATCATTTTAAATACGATTGCTTCCCTAATTGGCTTTTTCAGTGGTCTTTTATTTCAATTAACTATTCCCCAAAGAATTTGTATTGCAATTGAAGTGGGTATTCAAAGCGGCACTTTAGCTATTGGCATCACTGCCGGTTTATTAAAGAATCCCGATCTGGCCATTCCCGCAATGGTCTATAGTTTATGGATGTATGTCAGCGCTTTTGTCGCTGTTTATTATGGTCGCAAAAAAGCAGCTTTGGCAAAATAGGTAAATGGGGTGATAGGATCTAGCTAAAAAACTGATAACTGATTATGTTAATTGGTAAATATTTAACCCTAGAAGAATTATCTACCTGTTCCCAAACCTATCAAAAGTATGCAGCGCAAATCGATCCCTACCCAAAAAATCCTGAAACGATAACCGCTTGGCAAAATCTCGCTCACTTTATTATCGATCCAATTATTGATAACTTTGGTCGAGAAAGATTCCAATTAACCTATGGATTTTGTTCCAATGATCTGAGAAAATTTCTCCAAAAAAAAGACCAAATTACTGGCTTAAAAAACGGTAGAATCGATCCCAGTCGTGATCAACATTGCGCCCACGAAATTAATCAAAAAGGTCAATATTATTGTCAGCGATTGGGGGCAGCCTGTGATTTTCGGATTATCGATTTAACTAGCGATCGCCTGATAGATTGGATTTTAACCCAAAAATTACCCTTTGATTCTCTCTATTTTTACGGAATTAATCGCCCAATTCATATCAGCTACGGACCCCAACATAAACGAGTTCTATGGACTTTTACCCCTAGAGGAACACCGACTAAAAAAGGTTTACAATCATGGTTAGAAGCCGCTAAATCTATCGATTCTGAAGCTAAAAAATCCCCCAAAATAGGGGGATAACCAAGACTTAAAACCCTCTTCTTTTAGATTTCTGGTTCCAGATCGTCCTCATCGTCCTCGTCGGCTGGTTCCGTGGGGAAAGGAACCGAACCCATGTCTAATTTATCCCGCAATAACTTCTCAATTTCCGCCGCTACTTCTGGCTTTTCTTCGAGATATTTAACGGCATTATCGCGACCCTGGGCAATATTTTCGCCATTATAGCTATACCATGCCCCTTTACGAGTAACTACGTTAGTTTGTTCGGCGATATCGAGCATACAACCCACTTGGGAAATGCCTTTACCGAAGATAATATCAAATTCAGCAATCCGGAAAGGAGGCGCGACTTTATTTTTAGCCACCTTAACTTTAGCCCGAATTCCGTATTCTCCTTCCGTGCCTTTTTTCAAAGTTTGAATGCGACGGATATCTAAACGTACCGAGGCATAAAATTTTAAGGCCGTTCCTCCGGTGGTCACTTCAGGATTGCCGTAGGTGACACCGATTTTTTGCCGCAGTTGGTTGAGGAAAATCACCACACAACCCGATTTACCAATATTACCAGCAATTTTTCGCAGGGCTTTACTCATCAAACGGGCCTGCAAACCCACCTGATTATCCCCCATTTCCCCCTCAATTTCCGCCCGCGGCACTAAAGCGGCCACCGAGTCGATGACAACGATATCCACGGCCGAAGAACGCACTAACTGGTCAACTATTTCTAAGGCAGCCTCCCCCGTATCCGGTTGTGCCACCAGTAAATTATTGATATCTACCCCTAAATCTTCCGAATAGGTGGGATCTAAAGCGTGTTCCGCATCGACAAAGGCCGCCACTCCCCCAGCTTTCTGCACTTCTGCGATCGCATGGAGGGCTAAGGTGGTTTTTCCAGAACTTTCCGGCCCGTAAATTTCGACGATACGGCCCTTCGGTAAACCGCCACCCAAAGCCATATCTAGGGTTAAAGCACCACTAGGCACGGTTTCCACCCGCATCCGGGTGGCGTCTCCCAAACGCATAATCGAACCTTTGCCAAAGTTGCGCTCGATTTGAGTTAAGACTAAGCCTAAGGCTTTATCTCGATCGGAATTATTTGTCATTGTCGCCATTAATTTTCTCCCCAGTTTTCTTAAGTAGTACAGCAGTATGCAAAGATTGTAGCCTGTTTTAATCTTGATCACCAAAAAGTTAGAGACTTTTTCCAGAATGGTGATCAAAAATCAAAAGTTTTGATTTTTACAGCCAAGGCCGGCTCATCTGTTCTAATTGCGTCACCTCTCGCGCTTCTAAACTCCATCCTAACGCCCCGGCATTTTCAATCGCTTGGGCTGCAGTTTTTGCCCCCGGAATGGGAATCACATCCCCTTGGGCGATTAACCAATTGAGGGCGACTTGTGCGGGGGTTTTTTGGTATTTTTCGCCCAATTCTTGCAGTACCCTTAAAATTGGGGCTATTTTCTCCAAACCTTCTTTTTTGAACCGCGAGTCAACTTTTCTGGCTCCATCGGGCAAATTCTGGCTTTCTAGGCTATATTTACCCGTCAGTAGTCCTTGAGCGAGAGGGCTGTAGGCGAGGATGGTGACACCTAATTCCTTGGCCGTGGCTAAAATTGCCTTAGTTTCTATTTTGCGATACAAAAGCGAATACTGCACCTGATTGACCGCTAAGGGAACCTCTTTTTTCGCCAAAATCTGGCTTGCTTGACGCATTTGCTCGGCGGAATAATTACTTACACCCACGGAACCAATCCGGCCGCGTTTTACTTCTTCCCCTAGGGCATTCATTAGGGTTTCTTGGCTAATCAGGAAGGTGAAGGGCCAATGCACTTGGTAAAGGGTAATTTTATCGGTTTGTAGACGGTTTAAGCTCTCGGTAATGGCATTATGAACCGCATTCGCCCCCAATCGCCACGGTACGGGGGCAAATTTGCTGGCAATATCGATGGGAATATCGGTCTGTTGGGTAAATTTTCCTAAGAGTCGTTCCGATTCCCCCAGTCCATAGACTTCGGCAGTGTCAAAAAAGGTGATTCCTGCCTCTACTGCCGCTTTAAAGGCCTCCTCTACCTGACTAGCTCCGTATTCCTTGCCATAGTTCCAGAATAGTTTATCTCCCCATGCCCAAGTCCCGATTCCCAAGGCACTGACGGCAATTCCTGTTTGTCCGAGATTAGCGGTTTGTCTAGTCATATTCCCTACAAAGAATGACAGCGTTTCTCATTTAAAGTTGAAGTGTAACCTATATTTGGTCTGACTCCCCACTAACCCCCTTTTTTGATTCCGGGAAATTCCCACCCATAATTAATGGGAAAGGACTTGACTTTGCCGGCGACTTGCGCTATGCTTTTCTTATAATGGGAATCTGTGCAAAAATTTTTCAGATGCAAAGATTTCCATTATGAATAAAATCTTTTAAAAATATTATCGCAAAATCTGCCGACAAAAGCAAGCGAAATTTTGCCGATAATTGTTAAGTTTTGTATCTGGTTCCCCGGTTCTACCTGATAACTGTTCACCGAACACAGCAAAATCTCCCCAACACCCGGCCCCCACTAACCCCCTTTTTTGATTCCGGGAAATTCCCACCCATAAGTAATGGGAAAGGACTTGACTTTGCCGGCGACTTGCGCTATGCTTTTCTTATAATGGAAATCTGTGCAAAAATTTTTTAGACGCAAAGATTTCCATTATGAATAAAATCTTTTAAAAATATTATCCCAAAATCTGCCGATAAAAGCAAGCGAAATTTTGCCGATAATTGTTAAGTTTTGTTAACAAAAAAATACAGAGATCAGCAAGGTAAAAAAATCGAAGTCTCTTGCTGATCCTGTTTGTCGCCTAAGCTATGATTAGGTTAGGCGAATTTTGCGCTTTGACTAATTGTTAGTGCTAACTTCCGTGGTTTCAACAATTGCCGTCGGTTGGCAGGGAGTGGGTTGAAATTTCTCTGGAAAAGAGAAGCCTAAAAATGATGCGATCGCAAACATGGTGCTGATAATTTTGGCAAGACTAACAACGTCTTCTCTGTACTTTAACCAATATTTATACATAATCATCAATCCTTTTACTTAGGAGGTGAACTATCTTTAGATTAAAAAAAATCTGATTATTTGTCGTTACTCAAAAGTCCTAAAAATGGTACTTTTTTTAGGTACTCTCAAGTAACCTGACAGGGTACTGAAAAGTAATCTTAAGTCCTGCAACCCTTAAAAAATGATGATAAATGAACTAAAAATGACTGAAATTAAACCCCCTTCATGGACTGAATTAGAAATGCTGGTTAATGATCTGAAAAAAGAGCATACAAACAAGGGATTAACAGACTTGGATACAAAAATATTAAAAGGTATTTTTGATGATAAAACATATCGTGATCTAGCGGAAGAAATTAGGACAGAAGAACAGTCAATCAAGAATGCGGCTTCTAGTTTATTTAAAATCTTGTCAGAGCAAACAGATGAAAAGATTGGAAAGAGTAATCTGATTACTGCTTTGGCAAGGTATAGAGATAATTCTCAGACATTTGATCATAACAATAAACCTCAAACTCAGCAATCAAATAAAGTTCTTGAATTAGTTATTGAGGTAGGGATAGACGACCTGACACCAGAGAAAATTGATAAGATTAACAACCTTATTCAAAAAATCGCCAGAGACAACACGATCAAGCCTATTATGAAACTTAAAGGCAGTATTCGGCTATTTTTAGAAGGTTCAGAAGATGGACTCCAGCGCCTAGCAGATTTCCATCAATCGGGCGAATTGCAAGCCCTTCTCAATGAACTTAAATCAGACGATATACCCGAAATTATCGTCAAAAAAGCAGAGTTCACTACAGATGCAAAAGTTATTAAAAAAGCCGAATTAATTAAGGCAATTCGAGAGGGAACAATCGATAAGACAACTCTACAACAAGTTGATTTAAGTGGGGCTAACCTGTGGGGGGCTGACCTGAGAGGGGCTAACCTGAGTGGGGCTAACCTGAGTGGGGCTAACCTGTGGGGGGCTGACCTGAGAGGGGCTAACCTGAGTGGGGCTAACCTGAGTGGGGCTAAACTGAGTGGGGCTGACCTGTGGGGGGCTAACCTGATTGAGGCTGACCTGAGTGAGGCTGACCTGTGGGGGGCTAACCTGAGTTGGGCTAACCTGAGTGGGGCTATCCTGAGAAAGGCTAACCTGAGTGGGGCTAACCTGAGAGAGGCTATCCTGAGAGGGGCTAAACTGAGTGGGGCTATCCTGAGAGAGGCTATCCTGAGAGGGGCTGACCTGAGAAAGGCTAACCTGAGTGGGGCTAAACTGAGTGGGGCTAAACTGAGTGGGGCTGACCTGTGGGGGGCTAACCTGATTGAGGCTGACCTGAGTGAGGCTGACCTGTGGGGGGCTAACCTGATTAGATCTCTTGCAAAAGTAATCAAGATATATCCTTTTGTCGGTAACGAAGTTCGTAATTGTAGATACCAGCAATCAAATTCAATCTCAGACCAAAT
>NZ_JADBTF010000339.1:0-26543 GCF_020246295.1 Microcystis sp. M090S1
TATCTGGCAAGAGACTTAATTGATTAGCTCGTTCTAGATTGAAAACAATTGGCAAAAATCGAAGCAATGTCTTTCTATATAAGGGTTTCACCCCTTATAACTCCCGTCCATTGCATAACACAAACCGAAGAACCAAAAAAGTAACTGTTGGTTGTGTTGGGTTTCGTTCCTCAACCCAACCTATACGCTAACCTACTATAATGTTACCGATCGACACTATATGAATTATGCACAATGATCAACCCCAGAATCTAGACGGCAGCCGTTTGGCTAATGGGATTGATGACGATAAATTGTTCGGGATAGAGAATAACATTTTCATAATTATAACCCGTTACTGAACTATCATCAGGAATCCCTAAATCAACGGCGTAACCTTCAGGATTTTCATAGCATTCAATAATACTACCTTCTGTTCCTTTGGGAATAAGACGCTCACCAAAATCAGCACTAATATCTACTAATGTTACAATTCCATCATACAGTTTTGCTTTCATGGTATTTACCCATTGTTTTGATTAATTTTCAGCCAGTTTGTTATTAATCTAGGAATTTGTTTGTTTTTGTCAATTTGCCATTTTGTGACTAATGTTCCTTGAAGGTAATTAATCCCTATTATGGGTATTGTAACCGTAAATCGAATTCCATATTCACTAGGTTCATCTAAGGTAGCTGGATTATTTTCTAAGTGTAGTCTGATTTGATTGATAATTGACTGAGCCGCTATTTGACGACCTTGAGAACTTTCTATATTATATCCAAGAATCATAAATGCTTGCCATTTTCCTTGATTGTTAGTATTGAATGGATTCATAGAGTATTCAGTGAATTTACGAGGATCGATCTCAGCTTGTTTTGCCATTGGTAATGGATTCCCCGATTGCCAATTTTGCTCCATGCTTATATCGTTTACCAAAGTGAATAGTAATGTCCATAATCAAGTTTTGTTTTGTTGTCAATACTCTGTTAATATATCTAATACTAAATCCGTTGAGTACAGGCTAGTTATGAGGAGAGGCAAAAGGCAAGAGGCAAAAGGCAAGGGGAATAAATAATCAGTTTTTAATAACCGGATTTAGTATAACCTATCAGCGATCGCATGATCATTATCAAATAGGCGATCAGATTTATTCTGTTAAATATTCTAAGAAAGATTGGCTATTTTTGTCCGCTCACTGGGCTGTAATTGTTGAATGACAGAAATGAGTTGTTCTAGGGTGATAGGTATTGTTATCATGGATTTCATGTCTCTTAGTTGAATAAAAACAGTCTGTAATCTCATTATATCAAGTATGATGAGGATCTTGGTCATGCGAAACTAGACGTTAATTTCAATAGGCAGTAATTGTTGGGTTTCGTACCTTAGCTAAAGCTACACGCCTAGACTTATTATATGCTAAAACTTACTGAATACCGCTATATTTTCATAGGCAGATTGAAACCCTTCAAGGTAATAGTCCGGGTGTCCCAGCAGGAACACACTTATTTAATTTTGTCGTTCCATCAGATTGAATGTAGTAATCTTCACCCCAATCTGATGGATATACACCAAAAGAAACTATAGCGGTATTGCTACAATTAGCAACAATTTTATCCGTCCAACTTTTCATTAAAATTTTAGATTCCATAATATTAATAATTATGCTCTCTATTTTTGGGTCAGATCTAGTGGTCACACTCCAATCCACTGAACTTAATGCAATATTCAATACATCAGTTCTATTCGTTGGATTTCCCGTTCTATAACTATTAGCTGTTCCTTTATAAATACTAAACTTAACCCTTCTAACTCCCTTTGAGCGAATTTCTTCAAGGACTTTATTGACAGTAGCTTGACAGCCTAGCTTTGGTTCTGATTGTGCTTTAACCGAAGGATAGGAACCAGCAAAAAGCGTTGACAATCCTAATAAGGAAGCAATTAAGAGATTTTGGGAGTTAAGTCGTTTCATGGTTTTGTCCTCTGAGAAAACTTAATTAAATTGAAACATTTTTGTTAGCAGTTGAGTATTTGAGTTGACGTTAAAAAAGTAACCGTTGGTTGTGTTGGGTTTTGTGCCTTAATCAAACCTACATGGCTAGGAACTGTAGGGGCGCAAGGAACCTGCGCCCAGAATGTAACCTCTCTCAATTTATCAAGTCTGGTGAGTCAGCCTCACTTATTTGAATACCGCGATTATGATGTTTTTGAGATAGTTAAAGACTGTTCAATTACTTGAGGTTAACTATTTTGAATTAGGCGTAATAACAAACGTAATCCTTCATTAACGGCTGCTGAATCAGGAAAAATAGTAGCAACGTCGGGGTCTATTTCGACGGTTAAAGTAGTTCTTTTTCGCCCTTGACCTCTTGCTATGACTGGAAGTTTAGTAAAGTCATATTCGGGGCGTAAATCATCATCTAGATCACAGGTCTGATTCATAAGCTTTACGTTCTTGGGTGGTAGCTAAACGGGCACTAATTAAGCGTGTGGTTTCCGTGCGGTCAGTATAAGAAACAACTAGCAATCGTCCTTTGGCTGATTCTCCCATTATAATAAAACGTCGCTCCCCAAGAGAGTGTTCTGGATCGGCAAAGGTTAAAAATAAGGGATCATAGAACACGGATTTAGCTTCATCGAAAGAAACACCATGTTTGGCCAAGTTCCTTTTGGCTTTCTCCTCGTCCCAATCGAATAACATGGGTTACATTTATATGGGTTTGCTGAAAATTATAGCAGAATTTCTGGCTCTCCCGTACTTGTGGTGATAAGAAAAGGTTATCTAAGATAGGGCGTATACCATACGGCGCGACAGAAAACGAATTTGCCCTACTGTAGGGGCGCAAGGAACCTGCACCCAGAATGTAACATACACTAACATTTTACCCCATAATGTCGGGAGAGCCGATTTTCATAGGCAGATTGAAACCCCCCAAGGTAATAGTCCGGGTGTCCCACCAGGAACACATTTATTTAATTTTGTCGTTCCATCAGATTGAATGTAGTAATCTTCACCCCAATCTGATTGATCATTACCAAAACCAACTATCGCTGTATTGCCACAATTAGCAACAATTATATCTGCCCAACTTTTCAATAAACTTTTAGAACTCATGATATTATTAATAATGGATTGACTTCGAGAATCAACAGTAGGTTTTTTAGTGAAATCCCAAGCACTTAAAATTATTTCTAATTCGTCTGTTCTGTTAGTTGGATTACCCGTGTTATTTTCATTGGCTCTTTCCTCATAAAGCTTAAACCAAGTCCTTCTAACCCCTTTAGAACGAATTTCTTGAAGGACTTTATCAACAGTAGCTTGACAACCTAGTTTTGGTTCTGATTGTGCTTGTACGGATTGAACTGGACTGAGGCAAATGTTCATTAATACTAACACTCCAGTGAATTTTGATTTAATCTTTAAGAAATTAATCATGATGCTCTCTCCCTTAAACAAGTTTTATTTTGGTCTAGAAAACTTACAAGATCCAGTATCTCCATCGCATCTTGCCAAAACTTGACCTTTCGTATTAATCACTTTATAGGAGTATATGTTTTTAGATTGTTTATCAAAGTATCCAAGTTGAAAGCCTCTCCCTTTAGGTTCTACGGTAATGATATATTCTTTACCCGTCCATTGGATTTTTTTCATTCGATGTTTAAATAGCCAAAATTCACTCTTGGGGTTTTCAGCCTCACTAGCAGATCCAATATTAGCCCATTTTTCAGTACAATTACCCTTGCGTTCATGAGCTTCAATAGGAAGATACCATGCTCCTGTACGTGCGTTTACCCATCCTAATCCACTTAATCCATAATAATCAGAAAAAATTATTAAATCGCTAGTCCAATGTTCATCGGTTAAATATACATTCCAATTACCAGATTGAGGTCTATATCGATCAGGACGTTTCTTAAGGGTAGCTAAGTGTTGATTTGCACTAGGTCGGTTCCAACTTTCTACAGTTAAGCAAATATCAATAGGAACATCTTGCGCTGACTGTGCTTCGACAAATCGATTTAAACTAAGGAAGATAGTTAGTAATCCTAACCCTAACAAAGTGGTAGTGATGATTTTGTTAGTGCGGAATTGTATCATAATTTTGACCTCATAAAATTAATATTACTTGAATAAAAGACAATTATTTGGGCTTAGAAAATTTACAACAAGATTCACACTTAGCTAAAAGTTGCCCTTTAGTATTAATGACTTTAACGGCAAATATGTCAGGAGATTGTTTTTTAAAATATCCAAGCTGAAACCCACTATTTTTAGGTTCTACAGTGATAATGTACTCCCGTCCTGTCCATTTAATACTTTTCATCCTATGCTTAAATAACCAAAATTCAATAAGTGGATTATTGTTTGGATTTGCTCCTCCAACTTGTGCCCATTTATCGACACATTCATTCATTCTAGTTAAATCCTTCTGTGGTAATGACCTTGGAGGTGTAAATAATCCAGCCCTTACCTGAATACCAACAGAAGCACTTAATCCGTAATATTCTCGAAATAATATTAAATCGCTAGTCCATTCTTGGTATGTTAAAGATGGTTCATGTCTATTGGGTATGCTTCTAAGCGTTGCTATTTGATCTTTTGCATTAGGCCGATTCCAGCTTTCTGAAGTTAAGCAAATATCAATAGGGATATCTTGTGCTGATTGTGCTTTAACCGAAAGATAGGAACCAGCAAAAAGCGTTGACAATCCTAATAAGGAAGCAATTAACAGATTTTGGGAGTTAAGTCGTTTCATGGTTTTGTCCTCTGAGAAAACTTAATTAAAATGAAACATTTTTGTTGGTAGTTGAGTAGTTGAGTTGACGTTAAAAAAGTAACTGTTGGTTGTGTTGGGTTTCTGAACTTATATTCTAAGTTATGGCTATCTTACAGTTACTTTAACCAAACCTACTAGCTAAGGTAAACTATAAAAATTCCAAGGTGCAGAATTTGGTTTAAAATAACGTTGATCAACTTGTCTTTCTCTCGTTTTTCCATCAAGCTGAATAGCATATTCAACAGTTATATCTGACTGTTCAATAGGAAAAATAACTACAGCCGTATTATTGCAATTAGCAACAATTCTGTCTGCCCAACTTTTCATTAAAACTGAGGAGCCTAAAATACTTTCTTGTATATGAGAACTTCGTTGATCAGGTTTATCAGAGCTAGGGCTGTAGCTACTTAAAGAAATCTCTAATTGATCAGTTCTATTGGTAGGATTGCCAGTATGATACTGATTTGCCGTTCCCTTATAAAGCTTAAACCAAGTCCTTCTAACCCCTTTAGAGCGAATTTCTTGGAGGACTTTATTGACAGTAGCTTGACAGCCTAGTTTTGGTTCTGATTGTGCTTTAACCAAAGGATAGGAACCATCAAAAAACGTTGACAATCCTAATAAGGAAGCAATTAAAAGATTTTGGGAGTTAGGTAGTTTCATGGTTTTGTCCTCTGAGAAAACTTAATTAAAATGAAACATTTTTGTTGGCAGTTGAATTGACGTTTAAGTGCTTTCACTATCTCGAATTATTTTTTAAGTTGACAATCATATTCACACCTACCTAATAAGCGACCTTTTGTATCTATAACTTCAATGGGAGTAGTTTTACCTGATGCTAAATCCTGCCGTGTTTTTCTATAATGAAGAATTTGTAATCCTGAATTACGAGATTCTACTACAAAAATATATTTATTGTTTGCCCACTTGATCTGTTTTAATTTGTAGCTAAACAATCTGACTTGAGTTTGTGCTGAACTTGAATTAGTTTCAGCGAATTTACTCGAACATTTGTCTAGTCCTGTAGCAAAGTTTTTATCACGCACTCTTGCATAATAAACGCCTGAATAGATTTCTATATCAGTTAATCCACTTACACCATAATACGAGTCATAACGAAGAATGTTAGCTTTCCAGTTGGGGGAATTGATCACATCTGAGATATTTCTATAACCCCTATAATTAACATATTTATCTTTGATATATTCTCTTGGACTTGGACGAACAAAAGTATCAGAATTAAAGCAAACTTCAAAAGGGATATTTTTTACTGATTGTGCTTTAACCAAAGGATAGGAACCAGCAAAAAGCGTTGACAATCCTAATAAGGAAGCGATTAAGAGATTTTGGTAGTTAAGTCGTTTCATGGTTTTGTCCTCTGAGAAAACTTAATTAAAATGAAACATTTTTGTTAGCAGTTGAGTATTTGAGTTGACGTTAAAAAAGTAACCGTTGGTTGTGTTGGGTTTCGTTCCTCAACCCACGCTACATAGCTTGAAATCTACTTGATTATTTTGTGTTTTCCGATGTGAGGCAATGCGGTATGGTACCATATCCCCAAGTAATGGGTTCCGAGGTATTGTCTAGTTGAGAGCATTTTTCTTTTATAGTTGTACCATCTTGTTGAATATAATAATTTATACTTATATCTGATTGCGATATCCAAAAACTTACTATAGCTGTATTGCCACAGTTTTTAACAATTTGGTCAGCCCAATTATTTAAAAGCTTTGGTGATGCGAAAATATTACTGATGGCAATTCCATTACTGGTAGTAGTACCTACATCATCGATTAAAACAATATCTAATACATCAGTTCTGTTTGTTGGATTTCCAGTACGGTATTGATTTGCCGTTCCCTTAGAAACACTAAATTCAACTCTTCTAACCCCTTTAGAGCGAATTTCTTGGAGGACTTTATTGACAGTAGCTTGACAGCCTAGTTTTGGTTCTGATTGTGCTTTAACCAAAGGATAGGAACCAGCAAAAAGCGTTGACAATCCTAATAAGGAAGCAATTAACAGATTTTGGGAGTTAAGTCGTTTCATGGTTTTGTCCTCTGAGAAAACTTAATTAAAATGAAACATTAACCTAAATAGCTAATTTAATAGAAAATTATGGTTTATAATATAATTCATATTTAAAACTTTTTCCTACTCTATCGCAACTATATTTAGGAACAGCACTTGTCGCCCTCCAAATAGTATCGGCTTTTCGTCCAATACCAAAAAAAATCTTCATTGAGCCAATACATCTCTTGGAACCATTCGTATCAATAAACCTATACTCACCCCAATCACTACCCGGAGATTTACAGTCTGATTGAGTTGGATAAAGAAAACCACTAATCCCTTTCTTAAACGAGTAAGAACCGTGAGGCTTTCCTGTAGTACAGCTTTCTTGCTGAGAACGAAGCCATCTTATCTGCAAACTACCATCACCAGCAACTAATTGAGCAATGGTAATAAAATTATTTTTAGGATAAGCATAAGCCAATACTTCTGTTCTGTTCAATACAGACAGCAAGGTTGGGATGACCAAATAATATATTAGGGTTAGTGGTTTAATCGCCATAACTTTTCTAGATTTTCTCAAAATTGAGCTTGACAAATTGCCTGAATTTGTTATATGTTACAACTCACAAGTCTTTGCGCGTAAAATCGCTTCTAATAAACTCCTTTGACTTACTTCCCCCCAGTCACCCGAATTCCGAAACCTTGGGAGGTGAGCTTTGGGTGCTAACTCCAAATTAAAGGTTATATCAGAGTAGTTATACAGCCAACTTCCTCCTTTTCTCCAGCCGACGCGATCGCCTAACTTTTCCACCACTTCCTCATTATAGTCTCTCGTGCCACCGAGACTCTCATAGATTTCTTTCTGGACACTGAAGCCAAACTTACCGTTACTGTAGTTCAGCCAGAGTTGGTTAATAGTTCGTAAATCTTCACAGGGAATATCCTCCCACTTTCCCCAAAGTACCCTACTCACGACTTTAATAGTTTCTCCATTTGCTTCTTCCCATTTCCCTGCTGCTAGAAGGTCGCGCAGACGGGTATAATTCACTCCTGATGTCTTCGAGATTAAGGAAATACCTGACTGGCTTTCAGGAACTGTTGGCTTTGTTGTTGGTGTAACATTTGCTGTCACCTTAACCTCCGATTGAACATAAGCAGAAATATTAGCAAAAGATCGATCGCCTGTCACCAACACATCAAACATACAGGATTCCAACATAGCAGAAGCAGTCACCCCCGCGCTACGACAAACCCGTTCCGCTTCCTGTTTCTGTTGCGTCGTAAAATCCGCTAAGGTCAACACCTTTTTCGGAAAATTCAAATTCGTAAAAGTTGCTGTAGTTTCCCCGACTTCATAAGCAAATAAAGACTCTTGCTGAGGAATACGCCAACTATTGCCATACTCCTTATACAGTTGATCGTAATTAGGATTAATACCGACAACCTTTCCTTGGCGAGTTTTCAAATCATCATTAGGACTATTATTGTAATTTCCCAACAAACCATACATTTTTGAGAGGCGAGACTTGGGGACTGTCACCTTAATCGTTAAGACCGAACTTCCCGACACTTCTACCCACTCTCCGGTGGGGGCGATGATTCTATATTCACCCCCATTTTTATCTACCCTTGCACCACCTTCAAGAACAATTGGCAAACTAGCCTCATTAACATTTCGAGCATTAATTTTGAGCTTTCCTTGATAAATTCCAATTCGTTCACCACCCGCTTTGATAGCTACTGCTGAGGGTAAAGAAGCATTATCTCCCACCCCCTTAAAACGACCTTGTACTTCAAAATCTCCTCGTTCAGATTTCGCCAGAATAAACTCGCCTACCGCTTGGAAGCTATTGCGTAAGCCATCAAAGGTGACAATATGAGGGTCTCCATAAATAACGCCTGTATTTCCGTCCGGTTTACGGGGAATATCGGGGGTGGGTTCTGGTTTCGGTTCTTCTTGGGGTGGTGGACAACCTTCTTTAATTTTATCAGCGCCAGCAAAAGTTTCTGACCATTTCCAAGGGTTTAACCAACGTTCTCCTAATCCAAAACTTTCCCAGGTTATTCCCGCTATTTTAGAAATAGGTTGAGAAATTCCACTAACTCCACTAATTTTCTTTAAATCCAAAAATACAGGACCACGAGGTGCGCTAGGACAACCTATATCTAGCAGTAATTTCGTAGTACAATTTTTGGGATTTCCCCATGTACCTGGATACAGCAACCAACTTTTATCACCTAAGTCTTCAATTTTCTCAACTCCGACACGGGGTAAATATTCCACTACTTCTCTTGATTTAGGGTCGGAAGATGAAATTAAAGATAAATTATCATGGAGGTTGTATATCTTCCCCCCTCGATGTTTTTCTTCACAACGAGGATCAATAGATGTGGGAATCGTAAATTTAGTACAGATACTTAATTCACTAATGTCCGACTTAGGATAACTCGCATGACCACCCAAACCGACAAAAACATTAGGTTGAGCAAGAATATCATTGCGGCTACCTAAGTTAGTTGAAAATAGAATATTGTTATCCTTAACTAATTCTGTCCATTCAAAAATTTCTCCTCCTTCGGAAATAAACTCACTCACCAAGAAAATGTGTTCGCCAAAAGCAACTCGACAAGGATAGTAGTATCCATCCCGATCCTTCTGTAAAAAGACCGTTATTCCTTCCCAATCTCCTTCATGATTATTAAATCCTTCGTGATCGTACCAATTGCTATGGGGATAGTGAAAATAATAGTTAATTGCTAATTCTTTAATTCCTGTTTTTTTGTTATCTATTTCTAAATTATCATTTTCAACGATTGAGGCATAAATTTTAGCAGGAGTTTTTTTACTTCGACTGTAAGCACCTTTGATATCGGTTTTAAATTGACTAAGATCTAAGTAATCATCTGCATTTCCTCTATCCTTAATAGTGGCTTTAGTTTCGGCTTTCCAAGTATTTTTATTAACATCAAAAGGAACTTGATATTCTTCCTCTGGCTCAAAATTCAAAATAGGAGTAAAATAGTTAATTAATTGGCTTTTAGAAACAGGAACTTTGGTTTTAAATATTTTTTGACCTTTCTCCTGAATCTTGAGCAAATATTGAGAATTTGTTTCAGGATAGTCTGCCACAAATAAGGAATTGATTTGATTTGTCGGTTGTTTATCTAAGCCGAAATCCCTAGTTGTATCACCAACAACTAAACCTATTTCAAATTTAATCTCTTCTACTATAGGTATTTTGGGTACGATAATTTTATTAATTTTAAAGGTATAAATCCCTTGGGTAAGCTCTCCCACAGGAATATTTTCTGCGAAACCTCTAGGCAATTTAACTGTCTTCTCAGTATTATCATCTCGATTAACAATATTTATTGTAACTAAATCGCTTAATTGCCATTTTTTACCAGAAAGAGTTAAATTTTTTAAATCGATATAATAACTACCTTCTTTCTCGACTTCTACCGTCCAATTAACTGTAATTTCCTTATCTACTCCTGCGGTTGCCCACCAGCGATCGATCCCTAATTTGGGTGTACCATCTGGTTGAATGGGGCTAAAATAATTATCAATTTTCTGCTCTGTTTGAGATTGCCTATAGCGGTAAGCGCTTGAGTGAGATACAGACCAAGCTTTGCCTAGCATGGTTTATAGCTCGTGACACTGTACCTCATACGACTGCACACCGCTATAATAGCCGGTTGTGGAGTTTGAGCCACGACAGAAGCGCTATATTTAGCATCAGGCAGACAGTAACTCAACAGAAAAACGCCACAGAGAGAGAGTGCCAGCAGCTTTCTCAAGAATTCCTCGCCAATAATGGCAAGAAATGCCCCTAAAGCCACCCAAAACCAACGCAACCGAGTTTTCACGCTTCGACCTCCTGACAATTTGGCTCTCCATGCCACCGAGAGATAGCTAGTTAACGGCTCATTGTATCACCAAAGCCCTCGAAGCAATCTTAAAGATCCCCTAGCCATAACAATTTTTTAACACTCCCCAGCCTAAAGTCTTGGGGATTCTTGGTTCACCGAGATTACTTGCTTAGACAGAATTTCTCCTGAGAAAGTAGAGGCATTCTCGACAAGTGCGCGGGGTTTTAGCCAACTGTACTTAGGGGCAAGTGTCATAAATCCACTGATCTATTAGTTATGATTGAGCTAAAGTTCTTAAAGTAGAGTTATTATTCACCTTATGTCTGAACCGCAGTATCCTGACTTTACCGCGCATGGCTACCAAGTGATTGAGCAACTTGGTCGCAACCCTTCTGCTGGCAGAGTATCATACAAAGCATTAAGTATTAATACTCGGCAAATTGTGGTGATTAAGCAATTTCAGTGGGTAGGAGGAAGTAGCACTCTTGATGGAGAGAGACAAATTGAGAGGGAGATTCAAACTTTGCGGAGTTTCCATCATCCGAAAATTCCTAGTTATTTAGATGACTTCAAGACTGAATTTGCTAGTTTTTGTATCGTCCAAGAATTTATTGATGCACAAACTCTATCAGAAAATAATGATTTTACACCACAAGAGATTAAAAGTGTTGCTATTCAACTTTTAGAGATTCTTGTCTATCTTCAGAGTTTACTTCCTCCGATTATTCATCGAGATATTAAGCCCGAAAATATCCTAGTTGACGATAACTTAAATGTCTATTTAATTGATTTTGGATTTGCCAAAATTGGAGAAGGAGAGGCAACGGCATTAAGCAGTATTGCTTTAGGAACTCCTGGTTTTATGTCTCCTGAACAAGTAAATAATCTTCCTCTCACCGAAGCAACGGATTTATATGGATTAGGTGCTACCTTAATTTGTCTGTTGTGCAAGATTCAATCTAAAGATTTTGTGGATATAGTAGATTATAACCTTCAGATAGATTTTAAAACTCGTGTCTTTCATCTAGCTTTCTCTTTTATTGAGTGGCTAGATAAGCTTGTAAGACTTAACCCAGATCAAAGATTTCCTAACGCACAAGAAGCTTTAAATGCGCTTCTTCCCTTGGAGTTAATTCGGATTCCTGAACTTCATTTGAGTAGAAGTAGTTTTACCTGTGAAGCTAAGCGTTTAGGAGAAAAAATAATTCAAACCATTGAATTGAATAATCCAATTCCTGAGACAGTTTTAGAAGGATCTATTTTATCTTATCAGCAAAAAGAATCTCGCCGTCATGATTGGTTAACTATTTTTTATCCTAAAAGTAAAAGATTTAAGGGGAATCAAACCTCATGTACTTTTGAGATAGATACCGGTAAGTTAACCGCTAATAAGGTTTATCAGCGTGAAATTATTTTTAAAAGCAATGCTCGTCAAAATAACACACCATTTAATATTAGTATTAAAACTGCCCCGCTGCCAAAGCCTATATTACCTCCCTATTTACTTTTAGCTGGAATCTATCTCATTTTTACAATTGGCTCTAAATTTGTTTGGATACAGGACAATCTTATCCTTCAGTTGAGCATTACAATTTTAGCAGCATTAGCCGTTCTTGGCATGGATTATTGTCTGGTGGTAATTAGTCTCAGTTTAATAATGTGGATAGCAGGAACATTGGGAACTATAATAGTATTATTCTTGCCTTATTTGTTAGTATTTGATACTGTTTGTTATACATCTCCAGAAGTTTTAGTTCTTCAAAAAATTCTTGGTTTTATAGCCTGTATATATATGGCTATTTCTTCGTATAAAAAAACCGACAAAAATACTAATCAAAATTCTAATGACAGCCATAAAGAAGATAATATATGGGCAAGTGGGGTGATAAGTGGGATAGTCGGTTGTTCCAGCTATTTTATATTGTCTGAGCCTATGATTGACTTTTTTAAGCCAATTGATGAGTATTGTAAACCCGCACCAGGGTTGATTCTTAACTATGGTTATGATTTTCTTATATTTCTTATAATTGTAATATTGTTGGGATTTTCATTTCCTGCTTTTATGTTTTTTCTATCCTTTCATTTGTCACCTTTAATATCAAAAATATCAAAATTTTTCTTACTTCCAATGGTTAATCTCAGCTTTGCAAAAAAAGGTTACACCAACAAAATAGTAATTCTTCTATAGCGGTGTGCAGTCGTATGAGGTACAGTGTCACGAGCTATAAACCATGCTAGGCAAAGCTTGGTCTGTATCTCACTCAAGCGCTTACCGCTATATATTTATATCTAACAATTGGATTTGCTATTGCTTCAGGTATTGGCTCACAAATTGGTTGGCATAATGTTTATATTCTAACAACTTTGCTAATGACTGGTATTCCTTTGTTAATACTATTGCTATTTCCGCCTATTTATTATACTCGAATAATCACTAAATACAGCAACAATATGTACTAAACTTAACACCAATAACCAAGAGGTCATCAAGCTATGGAAAACAACTATTATCATACCAACTTGCCGAATTTTCAGGACTATGGCTATCAAGTTGTCAGAGAGTTAGGAATAAATAGTTTAGGAGGAAGAATCACTTACCAAGCTATAATGACTAGAACTCAGACTCCCGTTGTTATCAAACAGTTTAGATTTTGTAACTCCAACGCAAATTGGACAGCATATAAAGCAATTGAACGAGAGATTGATGTTTTAAAACAATTAAATCATCCACAAATTCCTCGTTATCTCGATCATTTTGACTCAGGCAATGGATTGTGTTTAGTCCAAGAATTTAAAAATGCTCAACCCCTATCTAATCCTCGTAGTTATAATCCAGAACAAATCAAAAAAATAGCTATACAATTGTTAAATATATTAATTTATTTACAGGACAAAACAGGATACCCTGAACCAATTTATCATCGAGATATTAAACCAGATAATATTTTGCTAGATGATCAATTAAAAGTTTATTTGATTGATTTTGGCTTGGCAAAGATAGGCAATAGAGAGGTAAATAATAGCAGTATTTTTGCAGGTACGCCCATTTTTATAGCACCGGAGCAATTTTTAAGAAAAAGATTAACAAAAGCCTCTGATTTATATGGATTAGGCTTAACTTTAATTTGCTTAGTAACGGGCATAACGTCTGATAAAATTAGTGAATTACAAGATCAATATAATGACTGCAAAATTCGCTTTAAACATCTCGTTCCCAAATTGAGTTTACAGTTTATTAGCTGGCTAGAAAAAATGGTAGAGCGAAACGTGAAAAAACGCTTTCAAAATGCTCAAGAAGCATTAGAAGCATTGAAACCACTCTACTTAATTCGCTCTCCAATAGTCCAGCTTAGTGCATCAAAATTAGAGTTAACCGCCAACGAAATAAATGAGAATATTACGTCATCCATTACAGTAATTAATGATATTCCTAACACTATTTTACAAGGAGAGTGGTCAATTGTATCTCATAAAAATGACGTTTCTTCAAGAAATAGTCATTCTTGGATTACAATTACACCTCATGCTTTTACAGGAAATCATCATGAATTTATTGTCACTGTTGATACTAGCCATTTGATGGCAGACAAAATATATGAACATGAGCTTATTTTAAGCAGTAATGCTGACCAAAAATCTAAAAAATTAAAGGTTATTATTAACACGGCTTCTCTACCTATTGAAAAAGTAAAACATCCTCCTTATTTACTTTTAGCTTCAGTGTTACTTTGGTTTGTATTTTGTGTAAAAGTTCCACTTGCGAATGACATTCTGAAAACTATTACATCTGAAGAATTATTGATTCCATTCAAATCTGACATAGATGTAATTAACATTCATGCTATTGCTTTTACATCAGGTAGTATTGGAGCCTTCTTGCCATTATTTAAAACTTGGAAATCAAAATTATTTTTCTTGCCATTTCTATCGTATTTTGTCTTTTGGTTAACTTATATTTCTTTTATTATCGTTGTTATTGTGTCTTCTATGGTTTCCATCAGTAACCAAGAAATTCTTTTTTGGGTTTACTTGCTTGTGGGTTATCGTCATGTAACAATTCTTGTATTACTAACATTCGGCTGGCTTTTTCTGGAGGTAGGTATATTTCCATTTATAGGAGGATTACTAGGAGAACTTTATACTTTAGTTATGATTGTAGCAGCGTCTAATTTTAACGAAGGAGCTATAGGATTCGCCAAAGGTACTATTATCGCTTCAATTACAAGTATATTGCTTTATTCAACAGAATCAAAATTCAAGAATAAGCAAATTGACAAAGGCTACATCTTTATCCTGTTAACGATAGGATTAGGTATTGCTATTGGTGCTGGTTCAGTGGTTGGATGGTTTAATCCTTATGTCCTATTAGCATTAGCTTTGACAAGTTTTTTGTTGATTTTTATGATACTATATCCACATATCAACAGGGCTAGATTAGTTAATCAATATCGTCACTGGGAAAAGCGAAATGCCAATAAAAAATGAAGTGCATCAACTGGAAAGCTTGACGAAGGAAAGCTGATCATTTAAAGTCCGAGGTTGAAGAACGAGGCAAATATATTAAAACCGATATTTGACGAAATTGGCCAAAAAATTTAGCTGACAACTAAAAGCTATTTTTAAGCTTGCACTATCTTAGTTCGATGGGAACGACCGCGCCACCAAGCTAGTAGGGTACTAGCGATAAAAATACTCGAATAGGCCCCGGCTACGAAGCCAATAATTAAAGCTAGGGCAAAATATTTTAAGGTGCTGCCACCAAAGAGAAAAATCGCCACCAGAGGCAATAAAGTGGTCAGGGTGGTATTAATTGAACGACTTAGGGTTTGACTGACCGCATTATCGACAATTTCATCCACGGATAATTCGGGGGTATTGACAAAATTTTCTCGCACGCGATCATAAATTACCACTGTGTCGTTAACAGAAAAGCCCACAATTGTCAAGAGGGAAACCAAAAATAAACTATCCACTTCTACCCCCGCAATTAAGCCTAAAACCGCAAATACGCCCACGGTAATTAGAACGTCATGAAAGAGGGCGACAATGGCAAAAAAAGCGTAATCCCGTTGAAAACGAAAGCTTAGATAGACGGCAATGCCAAAAAATGACACTAATAAAGCTAAAAACCCCGACCTAAATAATTCTTGACCAATGGTCGGCCCGACGGTATCGATTTGACTGGTTTCGGGGTCAAAGGTGCCAATTTTCTGGTTTAAGGTGTCGAGTAATTTCGTTCTCTGTTCTTCTACGAGGGTTTTCGTCCGCACCGATAAAGTATATTTATCCAACACCTGCACACTACTGTTACCCAATCCCTCCTCGTCTAAAATTGCTTGCACTTCGGCAGTAGTTAAGGGTTTCTCACAGTTATTCTTTTTGGCACAGGCTAATTCTATCTGAATTCTCGTGCCACCAACAAAATCTAAACTCGGTCGCAAAGGCGCTTGAATAGTGAACCAAGAAATTACCATGGCCAAAATACTACCAATCGTCAGCAGGGCCGAGACTGTCCACCAAAAATTACGCTGTTTTGTAACGCTAAATGCCATATTGATTAAGTAAAAAAGTAAAAAGGAAAAAGGAATTTGGGGGCTCTTCTGGTTTCTGTGTGGAAACGAGGTCTATACTGATAGAATATCCGCAAAATAGTCGTAAAAGTCTTGCCCAGTAAGCATTTCACGATTCCATAAGCAAAAATTATCACACAAAGTCGAGAAGAGCCATTTGGGGGAGTAGGGAGTGGCAATCGGTGGGTTACGGCGAATATGAAATTATTGGTTAACAGCATAACTTGTCGTCGCCTAACCCACCCTACTGATTTACCGGTAAATTAGGGCAGAAAAGTTGGGGTTTTTGGCGAATGCTGGGGACACTTAACACAGTGATTAACAGGAGAGTGCGACTACAGGTTAAAGCGGTAAACATACTCACAGCTACCCCAATCGCTAAAGTTAAAGCAAAACCTTTGACTAATCCCGAACCCAACCAAAATAAGGCAGCACAGGCGATTAAAGTAGTGACATTACTATCAAGAATACTGGAAAAAGCCCGATAAAATCCCGACTCTACTGCCCGAAATAGGGATTTTCCGGCCCTTAATTCCTCCCGGGTACGCTCAAAAATTAGTACATTTGCATCAACTGCCATGCCGATACTGAGGATAAATCCAGCAATACCGGGTAACGTCATGGTGACTCCCACTAAGGCAAAAGCCCCCAGAGAGAGAATAGTATAGATAATCAGGGAAATATCGGCAATAATACCGGGTAAACGGTAATAAACCGCCATGAAGATTAAAACTAACAGTAAACCCACTAAACCAGCGTAGATACTGCGACGGATACTATCCTGGCCTAAAGTTGCCCCGACAGTGCGAATTTCTTCCACTTTAACGGGGAAAGGTAGAGAACCACCGCGCAATTGAATCGCTAGATCGTTGGCAGTTTCGGCGGTAAAATTACCGGTAATCACGGCCCGGCCTCCTGTAATTCCCGTTTGGGCAAACTGCACATCAACCACAGGGGCGCTAATTAATTCATTATCGAGGAAAATCCCAATACTGCGACCAGTACCTGCGATCGCTTTAGTCAGTTCGGCAAATTTACTGCCCCCTTCCGAATCGAAAGTAATGGCCACTTCCCAGTTAGTGCCTTGGGTGGAACTAATAGTGGCATTTTGCAGATTTTTTCCAGTTAAGTCCACCGATTCAAATAAATTTAAAATTGCCTCTTTAGATTTTTGCAGAGATTGTTCTAGTTCGGCAATTTTAGCGGCATTTTCGGGTTTATTCTCGGCTTTGAGGGCGGCTAATTCCGCTTTTTTTTGTTGAAAAATTGAATATTCAGCCCGGAATTCTCCTTCTGTACCTTGTTTTTGCTGACGAAATTCTAATTGGGCCTGAACATTTAAGTTTCTCTCCGCTTCTTTGGGATTTGTGACCCCGGGTAGTTGCACGATTACCTGATTTTTACTGTCCACAGTCTGCACTAATGATTCAGAAACACCCAGGGCATTAACGCGGTTTTCAATCACATTTTGTACGGCTTTTAAATCATTAGGTTGAATGGTTGTGACGGTTTCAGTGGGTTTAACCTGAATGGTTAATTGACTACCACCGCGCAGGTCTAAACCTAATTGTAGGGGTAACTTAATCAGGACGAAGATCGAGGCAATAACCAGGCCGATGATCAGTAACAATAACCAATTTTGTCTCTGCATAACTTCAGTATCAAAAGGAGAATTTTTTAAATGCGATCACCGACCATTTTTTGGACAGCTTCGACAATTTGATTAGGTTGAATAATCGTCAATCTTTCTAGATTACCGTTATAAGGTGTGGGGATATCTTGGGAAGATAATCTTAACACGGGGGCATCTAATTCATCGAATAACTGCTCGTTAATTAAAGCAATTAACTCGGAAGCAATTCCTGCCGTTTTCATACATTCTTCCACGATAATCACCCTGTGAGTCTTGCGAATCGAAGCGGCGATCGTCTCCATATCAAAGGGTTTCAGGGAAATTAAATCGATAATTTCTGGATCATAGCCATCTTTTTCTAACTGTTTTAATGCCTGTAAACAGTGATGACGCATCCGCGAATAGGTGAGAATAGTTATATCTTCTCCCTTGCGAACGATTTCGGCTTTATCGAGGGGTAAAAGATACTCGGTATCAGGTAAATTTTCCTTGAGATTATAGAGAAGAACGTGTTCAAAGAAAAGCACGGGGTTATTATCTCTAATCGCCGATTTTAATAAACCTTTGGCGTTGTAAGGAGTGGAACAAGCGACAATTTTTAGTCCGGGTACCGCGTGAAAATAGGCCTCTAAACGTTGGGAATGTTCCGCCCCTAATTGTCTCCCCACACCCCCCGGACCGCGGATAACCATGGGGATTTTAAAATTACCGCCGGAAGTATAACGTAACATCCCGGCATTGTTGGCAATTTGGTTAAAGGCAAGCAAAAGAAAACCCATATTCATGCCTTCAATAATCGGACGTAATCCCGTCATGGCTGCCCCCACTGCCATGCCCGTAAAACTATTTTCAGCGATGGGAGTATCTAAGACCCTTAAATCGCCATATTTTTTGTAGAGATCTTTGGTAACTTTGTAGGAACCGCCGTAATGACCCACATCTTCACCTAAAACAAATACTGTCTGGTCGCGGCCCATTTCCTCATCGATCGCCTGTCGCAAAGCATTAAATAATAGGGTTTCTGCCATATCAAGTCCCCGTTTACAATTCGGTCATCTTATCACTAAACTTATTATCTTACCCCTTTTCTGGTCCGAAGGAGCGGGAATTATGAATTATGAATTATGAAGTGGGGAGGTGGGGAGAGGGAATTATGAATTATGAATTATGAATTATGAATTATGAAGTGGGTAGATAGGGAGTAGGTAGGTGGAGGACGTAGGTTGGGTTGAAGCATGAAACCCAACGCCCGATTATGTTACGCTACTGCTCCTATAAATAATTGTGTCTCCCTACTTCATAGATAATAGTCTATTCTAGTTCCCGACAATCGGCCGGCAAAGAACTAAGATCAAGATCAAGCAATCCCCTACCGTTAAAGCTGATGAAATTACCCCGTCTTGCCGCTTTAATCATTGGTCTGAGCTTTATTTTCGGATTAATGTTGTGGTTAGTCAACTCTATCTATCGTCTTTACATCCAGATCGCCTTTACTGCTCCTATCTTAGCTAATATTCTGCTTTTGCTGATTATCGGACTGCTGGGCTTGCTAATATACGTTCTTTTGTACTACTTTTATCTGCTGCCCCAGCAGCAAAAAAGTCGCCGCGGGTTGCGTTCTTCCTCCCGTCCACCCCTAAAATTACCGGTAGAAAAAACCGAGGCCGCTGGGGAAACCTTAAAAGCTATCCGGCAACAAGTAGAGCAAATTCAAGATAAAGTAACTCAACAGGTTTTTATTAAGCGTTCCCAAGAAATTGAGCGAAGTTTAGCCAGAAAAGAAGTTAAAATCATCGTTTTCGGCACAGGTTCGGCGGGAAAAACCTCTCTAATTAACGCCCTCATCGGTCAAATGGTGGGCAATGTGGAGGCAACCATGGGAACCACGGAAAAAGGGGAAACCTATAGTTTAAAAATGAAAGGTGTGAATCGGGAAATTCAAATTACCGATACCCCCGGCATTCTTGAAATTGGTGCAGCCGGAGGTCAAAGGGAACAGTTAGCGCGACAATTAGCCACGGAAGCAGATTTACTTTTATTTGTCATTGATAACGATATTCGACAATCGGAATACGGCCCTTTATTGCGTTTAATTGATATTGGTAAACGTTCTCTCTTAGTCTTTAATAAAATCGATCTCTATAGCGATGAAGATCGAGACATTATTTTAAAACAATTACGAGAACGTCTAAAAGGAGTGGTCCTTTCAGCCGATATTATTGCCGTCGCCGCTAATCCCCAACCAGTACAGTTAACCGGTGGACAAATCATCACACCGGAACCAGATATTTTAGCTTTAATTAAACGTTTGGCTTCAGTTTTACGGGCCGAAGGGGAGGATTTAGTGGCAGATAATATCCTCTTACAATCCCAAAGATTAGGAGAAGAAGCTAGGAAAATTATCGATCGCCAACGTCGTCGCCAAGCTGATAAAATTATCGATCGCTATCAGTGGATCGGTGCGGGAGTGATTGCTGTGACTCCCTTACCAGTGTTCGATCTGTTAGCAACGGCGGCGGTTAATGCTCAAATGGTCAGGGAAATTGGTCAAGTTTATGGCTGTGAAATTAACAGCGATCGAGGCAAGGAATTGGCTCTATCTTTGGGCAAAACTCTAGTTAGTTTGGGAGTAGTGAAAGGAGCAGTAGAATTATTAGCCAGAATCCTACAGTTAAATTTTACTACCTATATAGTCGGTAAGGCAATTCAAGGGGTCAGTGCCGCCTATTTAACCCGCATTGCCGGCAAAAGTTTTATTGAATATTTCCGTCAGGATCAAGACTGGGGTGACGGTGGTATGACGGAAGTGGTACAAAGACAATTTCAACTCAGTCGCAAGGAAGAATTTATTAAGTCTTTTGTGGCCGATGCGATCGGTAAAGTGGTACAACCTTTTCAGGATGATTGGCAGCAAGAAGAAGTTTTAGAAGCTAGTTGCGAGGATGATTGGTAAAGATCGAACCCGGGAGCAATAGGCAAAATTGTATAGTAATTGTTACAATCGTTTTGGGGTTCCACAAGGGCAAAAAAAAGATGCGACAGCAAGTTATCGACTGGTTAAAAGAAAACGTCAACGAACACCGTCTGCGACATATTCTCGGTGTGGAGACCATGTGTATTGATTTAGCTCGTCATCACGATCTCGATCCCGTCCAAGCAGGGCAAGCGGGATTACTACACGATCTGGCTAAATTTTTCAAGCCCAAAAAACTGCTAAAAATGGCGGAATCGGCGGGAATAGACGTGGATAATATCTGTTTATTCCATCCCCACTTACTCCACGCCGATGTGAGTGCAGTTGTCGCCCAAAAAGAATTTAACGTTACCGATGAGGAAATTCTCGAAGCGATTCGCAATCATACCCTCGGTAAACCCAATATGAGCGATCTTAGCTGTATAGTCTTTATTGCCGATGCCTTGGAACCCAATCGCGGCGATACACCCGAATTAAACGCCCTAAGACAACTCAGCTATCAAAATCTCCATAAAAGCGTTCAACAAACCTGCGATTATTCCCTAAAATATCTTTTAAGTAGCCATTGTCCCATTCATCCCCGCACCGTGCTAACCCGCAACTGGGCGTTACAAATTGTTAAAGAACAACCAACAGAAACTAAAACCATTGATTAACATAATCTCAAGACTCGCTTAAAACCACCTCAGCCAAAGGATAACCACAACCTGAATGACCAATCCCACTGGAATTATTACCCCCATCGCCGAAAATCTCAAGACCGAAAAATTTCTAGAGACAATTGTTACCGCTGCCGAAGACAAGAAAGCAGGGGACATCGCCATCCTGAAAGTCGCCGATATCTGTTATTTAACCGATTATTTTCTGATTATTACCGGCTATTCTACCACCCAAGTGCGAGCGATCGAGGATGCGATCGAAGCCGCTATGGAACTAGAATGGCAACAGTCTCCCCGACAAGTGGAAGGAAAAAGCGAAGGTAGCTGGATACTGATGGATTATGGCGATATCATTGTCCATATCTTTTTACCAAAAGAGCGAGAATTTTATAATTTAGAAGCATTTTGGGGTCATGCTCAACGGATTCCTCTACCTAGCGACCATTTGGAGGAGTAGAATCCATGAAATCCTCCCTTGATTTCTGTCCCGTCCCGGAAGAACAGCAACCGGTTAACGAGTACGAACAATTAAAAGAATCTTGGTTTTTCCGTTGGGCGACGCTAGATGTAGCCCCTTATACAAAAAAAATTGTCTGGTTATGGTTATGGACATGGTTAATTGTCGGACCGATTGCCGCCGCTAGTTTTCCCCTCAAAAAGGCCCCTTTTCTCTTCCTCTGTGCGGGGATTTTTGGCTCGACAATTTTGGTAGGATTGGTGTTATTGCGCTTGTATCTGGGCTGGATCTACGTCTATGATCGCTTGCAATCGGAGAAAGTATTTTATGAAGAGTCGGGTTGGTACGATGGCCAAATCTGGACAAAAACCGCCGCCATTTTAACCCGCGATCGTTTAATCGTCTCCTATCAAATCCAGCCCATTCTCCAGCGTTTACAAAAAACCGCCCTGATTCTAGGGGCAATTGTCGCTATCAGTGGTCTTTTTTGGCTATTTTTCACTCACTAACCGCAACCAATCACCAATCTGAATGAATAGGGTAAAACGTTCACCAACCCACCGCTTAGAAATTCATCTCCTCCGGGAAGGTATTATTGAATCGGTTCATAATGTCGAGGCCGCTATTTGCGATGACCGCGGCCGGGTATTATCCACCGCCGGCAGCGCCGAAACTAGCGCCTTTATTCGTTCGGCCCTGAAACCTTTTCAAGCACTGGCTGTCATCAGTACCGCCACCCTCGAACGCTACGATCTCAACGATAAGGATCTAGCCATTATCTGTAGTTCTCACCAAGGCACAGTGGAACACGCCCGTCAAGTCTTTAATATTCTCTGGCGCGCCGATATCGATCCTAATGCCCTGCAATGTCCTCTCCCGGAAGGTAAACCCAGTCGCCTCCAGTACAATTGTTCTGGTAAACACGCCGGGATGTTAGCGGTGTGTCAACAGCGCAGCTGGCCGTTAAATAGCTATCTGCGGCGCTCTAGTCCGATACAGAAGCTAATTTTAAGCAAAATTGCCGAATTATTGGGGATGCCGGGGGATGAATTAATCAGCGCCCACGATGACTGCGGCGCGCCCACCTATTCAATGCAGTTGGGGCAAATGGCCCATCTCTACGCCCAGTTAGCCTCTGGCAACCGTTTAGACTTAGAAAGAATCGTCCGGGCGATGACCTATCATCCCCGCATGGTAGCAGGAGAAGGGGCTTTTGATACGGAATTAATGCGGGCTAGTCAGGGGGAAATCGTCAGTAAAGCCGGGGCCGAAGGTATTCAATGTATCGGGCGCGTCGGTGAGGGTTTAGGATTAGCAATAAAAGCTTTAGATGGTTCCAAACGGGCTAAATATGCCGCCGCTTTGCAAATTCTCAAACAGTTAGGCTGGATTACTCCTAATGTGGCCGAATCTCTCTCGGAAAAATTCCTCAAAATCGGCAGTTATACCCGCTTGGAAGTGGTGGGGGAAATGGCTTTATTGTAAATAGTGGGTTGACCAAGGGTAAATTCAATCTTGACAGACCAATAGGTCTATGGTACAGTGTGGGGGCATTCTCGCCGAGTGTGCGGCAGTTCAAGACAATACCAACAGTAGCCTATGAGTTTGATTGATAGGAAAATTCGTTTCGTCACCCTAGCTGTCGGGAAGAAATATCGAGATCATGCCCTTACCCTCGCCGAGGATATTCGTACTATAACTGATAATAGCCCTTTTGTAGTTCTCACTGATCGCCCTGAAGTTTTTGCCAAATCCGATTCGCTCATCCCGCTCCCCTCATCATTGCGACACCAGTTATCCGGAGGAGGCGAGCCGTCATCGTCAAAAGGCTAAAAGTCTTTCTAGTTAAGAAACTTACCCAAATAGAAATGATTTTAATTGTCCTATATTTTTTCGGTGAAATTGAATTAGCCAAGATAGATATACATTTCAGCCATTGAACTATTTTAAATTAGGACAGAGCATAAAAGCAAGCTGTAATTGGGTTATAATTTTTAGAGATGTCTCATAGAGAAGCGATTCTTTGACCTTGTTTCTATGGAATTTAAACTTGTAAGACACGAAGAGTTGATAATGCAAAATACTAAAACACCCACAGTCGTCTGTGCTGCGGACAACAATTACGCAATTCCTCTTGGCGTAATGCTTTACTCCTTGGCAGAGAACCTGAAAGAGGGGAAAGCTTTTATTTATGTTATTGATGGGGGAATTACCAATGCTAATAAAAAAAAGGTGATTCGGTCACTACAAAAATTAGAAGTCGAAGTGGTACTTAACTGGCTAAAGCCTCAAGAAGCAGCGTTCTTTACAATCGTGGAAAAACTTCCGACTTGGGGTCATGTTACTATTGCCGCTTACTATCGTTTATTAATTCCTTATCTCTTACCCCCGTCGATTGAGAAAGTTATTTATCTAGATTGTGATTTAATTTTGAAAGAAGATTTAAACAATTTATGGAAAATTGATATTGATAATCAATATTTATTTGCGGTGCAAGATATGGGATGTCCTCTAGTGTCAAGTAAAAATGGCTTAAAAACTTATCAAGAACTTCAAATACGCCCAGATACGCCATATTTTAACTCTGGGGTAATGATTCTTAATTTAAAAAAATGGCGAGAAGACGATATGTCTTTTAAAGTTATTAATTATCTAGAGGAAAATGGGAGACGTCTCCGTTACTGGGATCAGGACGGTCTCAACGCTATTTTGGCGGGCTGTTGGGGGAAACTGGATCCACGCTGGAATCAACTTCCTAATAAATTTTCTTCTTGGCAAGAAAGTCATTTTTCCGAGGAAGTTTATCATCAGGTTATGGAAGCTCCTTATCTAATACATTTTGCATCAGATGATAAACCTTGGAAATTTAAATTCTCTCCGTTAAGGGATACAGAAAAGCAATTTTTTGAATACTTAGATCGAACGGATTGGTCTGGATGGCGACCGAAAGAGGCATGGAAAAAAAGATTAGAACGATATTTTAACAAGGCTCTAGCCTATTTCAAAACCAAATCAGTTAGTTCTAATATTTTCTAGCAAAAGTTATAATTTTTTAGCCATGATACTTGCAAAACTTAAAACTTATATCTCTCGATTAGTCGGCAAAAGATCGGACAAACAGTCAAAGTTCTGGAGCATTTTTAAATCACCTAGTCTTCGCTACAAAATCTTTAAGGATAAGCTCGATACACTGCTGTATAGTTTATCCATTTCACAAGCGCATATTTTCTTTGTTCAAGTAGGTTCAAACGATTCTAGCTACGGTGATCCCCTACGTTATTTTCTGCTAGATAAACGTTGGTGTGGAATTATGATAGAACCCGTTGACTATGTATTCAAAAGATTATGCTCCAAATATGGTGATTATGGTCGATTTAAGTTGGAAAATGTAGCGATTGCCGAGGTAAACGGGTTTAAAGACTTCTACTATGTTGAAGAGACAGATTCCCCTTTGCCTGTTTGGTACGATCAAATCGGTTCATTTTCCTTATCTCATGTCTTAAAGCATATTGATTTTATCCCAGAACTAGAACAACGAATTCGGAAAACTCAAGTGGAATGTATAACGTTTGAAGAATTATGTAACCGGAACTCGGTTCGCACTGTAGATTTAATCCACATAGATACGGAGGGATTCGATTACGAGGTACTGAAAATGATAGATATTGATCGGTTTCAGCCTAGTTTAATCCTGTACGAGCATAAACATCTTTCCGATAGCGATAGGATATCCGCTCGGAGTCTCTTGAGCGCACGAGGATATCAATTGTTGCAGTTAAATAGTATGGATACTGTTGCCGTTTCTGTAAAAGCATTGGAAAACAGAAAACCCTTAAAGTGGGCGTGGAAAGTGATCACTAAAAATTTATCTTATCATCAAAATTCAGCGAGCAATTAATTTTTACAACTGCTAGAACTCGCCAAATAATAAGTTGATTAGTTTGAGGTGATAAAATATGGTTAAGGATACACTCACATTTGCCAAAATATCACCCAGACAAAGCACCATTGACGTAGGAACAGCGCAAAATGTAGAATGCTCTAGACCTTCTCGCTTTTACACTGTACGCCTGATATTTTTGCCCTTCTTCCAATCCCTGAAAACGACAGTTTAAGCATGGCATGGAGGGTTAAAAACCCATATTCTCCCTAAATAATCACGATTTTCTCATAACTACCCCTCGATCGTTGTGCGCGAGAAAACGGATAATTGATTCAGTGATTAGGCAAAAGGGGGTTAGGTGTTGGGGTTTTTTCCTTTGTCCCTGAAATACCCCTCCACCCCAACAGTCCATAATCCCTACATATAAGGAGAATAATTAACTATGACCGAAAATAGAGGCCCGATTCCCGTAGTTGTCAACGGTGCAGCCGGCAAAATGGGACGGGAAGTCATTAAAGCCGTTGCTCGTGCCGACGATATGATCTTAGTGGGTGCAGTGGATCGAAATCCAGCTTTTCGAGGTCAAGATGTGGGGGAAGTGGCCGGTTGTGAACCCCTAGAAGTGCCGATTCTCGACGATTTGCAGAGTGTTTTAGTCCTGGCAACTCAGGAAAAAGTGCAAGGGGTGATGGTGGATTTTACCCATCCCGACGGTGTTTATGA
>NZ_JADBTF010000034.1:0-3908 GCF_020246295.1 Microcystis sp. M090S1
GGTTCTTCGGTTTGTCTTATGCAATGGACGGGGTTATAAGGAATGAAACCCTTATAGAGACAGGTGTTGCTGCGATTTTTGTCAACTGTTTTCGATCCAGAGCGAACTAATCAATTAAATCTCTTGCCAGATAAAGATTTAGTCGATTTATGCCACCCTATCGAACCATACCAAGTAACGAAGAACCTATATTATCTCTGCCAGTCGCATCAGAAAAGGTATCTTTCCCATAAACGCAGGATTTGATTTTTGGCCATTAGTCGCAGGGTTTGTTGCAATTCCTCGCGACTGTGAATTTCCTCCAGACGATGAACGGGAACACCTTGATCGAAGAGAATTAACGTAGGCAGACTACGCAGACGAAAACTATTAGCTAATTGAAAATTCTCATCGGCATTGACACCGACTAATTGAATCGCATCTTGACACTCATTTTGCCAAGAACAGAGGGTGGGTTGGATTAAACGACATAAACCACACCAAGGAGCCCAAAAATGCACGAGAACCGGACTAGAAGACTCTAAAACTAGCTTATGGAAGCTCTTTTCGTTTACAGATAGTATCATATCTAAACGGATTTTATGAAAACTTGATTTTGATATGGCAACCATTCTACACCAATCGGGATCAATAAGAAAGGGGTTGGGAGCAAAATCACCAATAAATTTTACTTGTTGCTTGCATGAGCCAAGGATGCGCCCACCAGAGGAGTAAAATAAACCCTGTTACCCCTAGATAGGCAGGACGAAGGAATTCTTGCCATTTTAGGCTTTGCCGACCATCGATAATCGCTAAAAAGGGAATCACCGAGGTGCGTTCTTTGATCTTTAAAAATGCCTCTCCGTAACGGTTCTCTAACCGGCGATCGCCATGCCAGACAGCAAAAAGATGATGGGCAATTAAACCCAGGGAAGTTAATAGGGTAAAGCTTGTCCCTAACCAGAGGGTGTGAGCAATACACCAGATCACCTGTCCTACCATCTGGGGATGACGGGTAACGCGCAGGATGCCGGTTTCGTAGAGATGAACCTGCGGTTTTTGGATAGCGGCGATCTCCAGCAGGTTAAAGGTGGCAGGATAGAGAAAGAAAAAAGAAATGGCCGAAAGTATCCAAACTAGGGTTTTTACTCCGGTTACTCCCTGTACTTGCCAGAGAAGCAAACCATCATAACGATGATTGAAGAAATAAACTACTAAAATTACCGCTAGAGGGATACTAACGAGGGCAAATAATACCCGATACAGTCGCGCACCGATGATAGCTTCTCCCCCCATTCGTAAACTGGCTAATCCGCTATGGGCGACGGCAAAACCCAGTAATAAACCTAACATGACCCAATGACTAGCGAATGCCACTTTTACCCTCTTGATTGACTAAATTTTTCTCCGAATTCTATTTTAAAGATCGATGGTTAATTTTTCGCCCCCTTTTTTTATATTGCCAGTATCGGGGATTCGGGGCAAAATAAAAGTATGCTTCCTCAAAGCCATTCCCAAGAATATACCCAGGGAACTATCTAATTTTTCTACTTTTTAGGTAATATGTCTTATCCCCAAAAGCGATTTGTGATGGTCTGTCAGCATTCTTCCTGTTTGGTACAGGGTGCGTCCGAGCTTCTTTTAGCTTGGCAAACGGCAGCTCTCCCAGAAGATGTAATCGTTATGACCAGTGGTTGTCAAGGACAGTGTAGCACTAGCCCCACGGTGAGAATCATTCCCGAGGAAACTTGGTACTGTCGTGTTAAACCAGAGGATGTCAATCAGATTGTCGAAGAACATTTAAAAAACGGTCAACCGGTTGAGCGTTTACTCCATCCACGCATTCACGCTCAATGGCAGTAAACTTGATCATCAATTTTTAAGTGATGCTTCACAATAGTCTTTTGCTCCTAGGTTAACCCCTTTGATTGCCTGTGATTTCAGCTTAGTCTATTGTCTATGAGCGACTTAAAAATTCCCACATCCAAGAGAGAAATAATTGCAGTGATAATTGTCCCCAAAAGTAGCTGTTATGTCATTGAAATAGTATATGAAAGACGGTCGGAAACCACAGATAAACAACAGATAAGCTGGTGTAGATTTAGGAGTTAATAACTTAATGGCTGTAACTACAAATCAAACAGGTGTAGCACCTCTTTTGGTAAATGGCAGACCCTTAAAAGCGATTAACACCTTCTACAACAAACAAGGTTCCCGCTTGCAATCTCAACTGAAAACCCGAAATAATCGACCCTCATCTAAGAGATTGATACTCCTGACTCATAAGCGAAACTGTCGAGGATAAAATTACCTAAACACAGCCAGCAAAAGAGTAATATATTGGTGTATTCGACCTCAAATAGGTACGTTAATAATTGGGCATAATGAGCGGATGAAACAATCTCTTAATCTAGGAAAAATAAATAATCAACAATTTGTCAATATTCCTCATTATAGATTAATAAAAATGTTAACCTATAAAGCTCAATTAAAAGGAATAAAAATCATAATAACTGAAGAATACTCTACCTCACAATCGAGTGCCTTAGATAGGGATGAGTTACCTAAATATGGTGAAGAAAAACCATTATTTAAGGGAAAAAGGTTAGCTAGGGGACTTGAGAAAATGGGAACAAATCAGTTGTTAAATGCCGATGTCAATGGGGCATTTAACATCATTAGAAAAGTAATTCCTGATGTCATTGACCGGGGAATAAAGGGTTTGCCGTTTAACCCGCTCCGTGCTTGACCCACTAGGAATGAATAAGCTTTCAGACTTTTAAGTAAGTTTGAGTAAGTTTAGTTGAGCGGTAGAATAAGACTTCGAGATAGCGGGTGCTAGATTGTGATTTTGTCCTTGCGTTTCCCAAAGATGGGCGTACTATGAAAGTAGGGGAAAAAAGATAATTTTAGCGATCGATTAACAATGACTAGGGATATCTGTAGGATTTTATTGATAGAGGATGAACCGACGACTGTTAAATTAATCCAGAGATTGCTGTTAAAGGCCCCCCAATGTTCCCTGGCCGGGGGGTTGACTTTTACCCTCACCCAAGCTCAGGATCTACAGGAAACTGCCGAAAAACTAGCAGGGGAGAAATTTGATCTCATCCTCTTAAGCTTGGAAATCTCTGTCCCCCCCGGCTTAAATATTCTAGTCAAAACCAGAGAATTAGCCTCTGATATACCGATAGTGGTTCAAACTACTAGCAATGATGAGAAATTAGTCGTTAAAGCCTTTCAACTGGGTGCTGACGGTTATATTCAGTTAAATAATATCGATAGTAGTCTTTTAGTCTATCAAATTCGTGTGGCGATCGAACGTCAGCAATATATCCTCAATCTTAAACATCAACAACAGGAAGAGGAATTTCGCGAACTGGAACAGTTAATCAAGGGAGTACAAACTAGCATCACGGCGAAAATGTTCGGTTCTGAGGCAATAAAGCAGAGTATTCCCGATATTTTTCAAGAATTAGTCCAAAATTACGGAGAGTTATTAGACTTAGCTTTAGAAGAACAAGCATACAAAGTGGAACATAATCTATCGGAACGACTGCGAAGCTTGGCCGATAAGTTAGGATTCTTAAAAGCTAGTCCTCGGGATGTGGTGGATATTCATACCACCACCCTACGCCAAAAAAATCAGGATGTCACCCTGGCCAAAGCGCAGGCCTACGTTAGCGAAGGTCGTCTCATGGTCTTGGAATTGATGGGTTATCTCGTCTCTTTCTATCGTAAATACTATATCGGTCTCAGCAACATTAAACTGTTCAATAACACGCAATCTTGACATCCTCGCCGCCGTAAAACGGACGGCGATTCCCAAACCTCACGATTTGGGTTTCTGCTTCTTTCCCGAAGGATTTTTCGCACCTGCCTTAACAGATTTACTCTGTTCTGGTCTTATGGTCGCTCTACAGACTGAC
>NZ_JADBTF010000340.1:0-5350 GCF_020246295.1 Microcystis sp. M090S1
GGGTGTGGGGTGTGGGGTGTAGGGTTTTACCGATTTTGAGGGGGTCAATTACCTAATTTTCAGGGAAAAAGTCCAGGAATTTTTCCCCCGATCACTCCCAGATCCATTACTTTTTGATGGCCAAAAGGTCTAAAAGTTTTACCCAACAAGGTTTTTAGATTTATTCAGCAAACCCTACATATCAGGACAGGCAATAGGCAATAGGAGCAATAGATAATCAGTTTTTAATAACCGGATTTGGTATAACTATTCTCAATTATCACTCTAAACAGGATTTAGTCTGACAAGTCTCTGGTAAATGGCGATCGCTGAGAGACGAAAATCTTCTTAATGCTGGCAAAATTCTCCCTTGCAAGCGAGATGTCGCCAGCTATCTACGAATTAATTGCACCCAGCTACTGGGAACAGAAAAAGCTATATTTATAAGTAAATCGAATCTGTCTTTCTGTTTAAAGACCCATGGATAACAAAGTTCTCGACGTTCACCATCTCACCGTTGAATTTTCTAATCAGAAAAGAACAACAGTCGCCGTTAATAACATTAGTTTTAGCTTGCAGAAAGGTCAAGTTCTCGGTTGTGTGGGGGAGTCGGGTTCAGGAAAATCTGTCACCTCCCTCGCACTCATGGGATTGGTTCCTTCTCCGGGAAAAATTACCGGGGGAGAAATTTGCTTTCGTCCGGCAAAAGGTCAGTCAATGCAAGCAGTAGATTTATTATCTATTCCCCCGGAAGAATTGCGTTATTATCGCGGGGGAGAAATGGCGATGATTTTCCAAGAACCAATGAGTTCTCTTAATCCAGTTTATAACATCGAGTTTCAACTCACCGAAGCAATTTTACTGCATCAAAAAGTCACCACTGAACAGGCAAAAAATCAAGCCATCTCTCTACTGCAAGAAGTGCGCTTATTACCCAGTGATGAACAGTTAGAGGAGAAGTATATAGAAACTTTTCCCTTAGAAAATAAGGGTCATGTCAGAGAAACAATTAGAACTTATATTCAGGAACAAAAAGAAGCAATTCTCAAGCGTTATCCTCACGAATTATCGGGGGGACAATTACAAAGGGTAATGATTGCCATGGCGATTTCTTGTAATCCTACTCTATTAATTGCCGATGAACCAACCACCGCTTTAGATGTGACTGTCCAAGCAGAAATATTAAGATTATTAAGAGATTTGTGTAAAAGCGATCGAGAAATGTCAATGGTTTTTATCTCCCACGATTTAGGAGTTATTAATGAAATTGCCGATCAAATTGTCGTGATGTATCAAGGAGAAATCGTCGAACAGGGAACTAAAGAAGAAGTATTAAATTATCCCCAACATCCCTACACAAAAGGTTTACTTGCCTGTCGTCCTCGCTTAAACTCTCGTCCAGAAAAATTGCCCACTGTCAGCGATTTTTTACGAGTGGAAAAAGACTCTCAAGGTAAGATTATTGAATTACAGGAAATTACTCCACCAGCAGTTAAATTTATTACTCTCCAGGAGGAAGAAAGCAGAATTGAAGGTTTACAAGATCACGAGAATATTTTATCGGTAGAAAATTTATCGGTTAGATTTCCGGTTAAGGGAGTTTTCGGGCAATTAAAGACTTTTTTTAATGCCGTAGATCAGGTCAGTTTTGCCGTTAAACAGGGGGAAACTCTGGGTTTAGTCGGTGAATCGGGCTGCGGAAAATCCACTTTAGCAAGGACAATTCTGCGCTTAATTCCTGCCACTTCTGGAAATATCTATTTCCGAGGGGAAAATCTTGCTAAATTAAACCCCAGCGATCCAAAATTAAGACTACTGAGACGGGAATTACAGATAGTTTTTCAGAATCCCTACAACTCCCTGAATCCCCGTTTATCCATCGGTAAAGCAATTTTAGAACCGATGGTTATTCATCATACCGGCGGCAATTCCCAAAAGCGACGGGAACGAGTAGAATATTTATTAGAACGAGTTAAACTTGATCCTAATTGGTTTGATCGCTATCCCCATCAATTATCGGGAGGACAACGACAAAGGGTGTGTATTGCTCGCGCTTTAGCCTTAAATCCTCAGTTTATTATCTGTGATGAATCTGTCTCTGCTTTGGATGTTTCCGTGCAAGCGGGAGTCTTAAATTTACTCAAAGAATTACAGCAGGAATTTAATCTCACTTATATCTTTATTTCCCACGATTTAAGTGTCGTCAGATTTATGAGCGATCGCATTATGGTGATGAATAAAGGTAAAATTGAGGAAATGGGTACAGCTAACCAAATTATCAACTCTCCCCAAAGTGATTACACTCGTAAACTTATCGCTTCCATTCCCCAATTTACCGAAAGTCTTGCTAGTTAAAATTAGCCATCAAACCTAGAGGATTAGCTGCCTCTAATTGTGCCGATAAACCTAACAAAGTGATTTCATCAGCAGGTTTACCAACTAACTGAATTGCCACGGGTAAACCCTGACTATCCACTCCTGTGGGTAAAGCAATCGCGGGTAAACCACTCGCATTAGCAATCGGAGAAGGGGCAATCCAACGAATCATATTATTAACCGCTTCTTCCGGTGGTAAATTTTCCCACTCAGCAATTCCGGGGGGTTGATGTAGAAAAATTGGCAAAAGTAAGACATCAAAATTATCAAACATCGCCACAATTTGCCGCGAAATAACGTGCATCTGCCGCACCGCTTGCAGGTATTCCCCCGCGCTGCCAGAATTGTCCAATAACCATTGGTTAAGGGGACTTAATAACTCCCTGGGAATTGCCGCCGCTGCCGTCCCCGCTTGCCAAATACGGCGAAAAGGAGCGATTAAAGCCTGTAAATCGGGAGAATACTCCGTTAAATGATGCCCCATACCCTCTAAAATTTTAGCCGTCTCGATCACAGCATTTTTATAGACGGCAGCCGCTTCGCCGAAGGGGGATATGGAAGTAGAAAAAGCGATTCTTAGGGGTTTTACGCCTCTCTGAGTGGCTTGTAGGAAAGAAAAGGGCGGATCGGGTAGCCAGTAGGGATCGCCCGTCGTATAGCCCGAAATCACGGTAAGCAGCGCCGCCCCATCTGCCACCGTCTTAGAAAGAGTGCCGTTAGTGGCGATACCGCTTTGAAATTCCCCCACCGGGGCATAGGAAACGCGCCCGCGACTGGGTTTTATCCCCACCAAACCGCAACAACCCGCCGGAGTACGAATGGAACCGCCACCGTCGGAACCCTGGGCAATCGGGCAGAAACCCGCCGCTACCGCCGCCGCCGCACCGCCACTGGAACCTCCTGCGGTATAATCGCGGTTGAAGGGGTTACGAGTCGGCAAAAAACCCGGATTTTCGGTGTAGGGAAAGGAACCTAGCTGGGAAGTGGCAGTTTTGCCCAGAAGGATAAAACCCGCCATTTTCATTCTGGTGACGATTCCTTCGTCGTATTGGGCAATATTTCCCTGTAAGGCGGCGATTCCGTAACTAACCGGCATTCCAGCGACGGCATTTAAGTCTTTAATGGCGGTGGGAACTCCAAAAAAAGGCGGTAATTCGGCAGTAGCGGCGATTTGACTTAATTGTTCCGTTTGGGCGCCCGCGGTTGCTAGGGCGCTTTCCCTGGCGACATGGACAAAACTACCAATTTGACAGTCAAATTTCTCAATTCTGTCGAGGTATAAATGGGTTAATTCTAGGGGGGAGATTTGTTTAGTGCGAATCAGTTGGGCTAATTCTAGGGCAGATTTTTGCAATAATTCATCACTCATGAGCGATCGAGGTAAAATAGGTAAGTGAAAATAATTATATTCGTTAGTGATGGAGATGGTTTTAAAGGAAAAAGGAAAAAGTAAAAAAAGGGACATTGCCGTAAAAATTTCCCTATCCCCCCTTGTCTTGGAAAATTATGACCTCACAGTTAATTGAAATTCTCTCGGCTGACGAAATTCGTCGCACCCTTACCCGTTTAGCTTCCGAAGTTATCGAAAAAAGTGGCGATTTAAATAACTTGATTTTGATCGGTATCTACACGCGAGGAGTGCCTTTAGCTAATTTAATTGCTAGTCAAATTGAGAGCTTAGAAGGGGTAAAAGTTCCCGTGGGAGCGATCGATATTACCTTCTATCGCGACGATCTCGATCGCATTAAAACCCGCACTCCTGCTAAAACCAAAATGCCCCTAGATGTCACGGGAAAAACCGTGATTTTAGTCGATGATGTTATCTATAAAGGTCGCACGATCCGCGCCGCTTTCAATGCTATTATTGAGTATGGCAGACCGCAAAAAATCCGCTTATTAGTCCTCGTTGATCGTGGTCATCGGGAATTACCAATTCACCCGGATTTTACGGGCAAAAAACTCCCCACCGCAGCCGAGGAACAGGTAAAGGTTTATCTACAAGAGATTGACGGCAAAGATGGGGTGGAATTAATCAAATAAACAGGAGTTAAGACTATTAGCGAGGAAGGAGTTTGGTAACTAATCCCCAGAGGAAAATAAACAGGATTGCCCCGATAATAGCCACAAAAATACCCGGTATGCTCAAGCTAGAACTCCCTAGGGCAAAACTGCCAGTTTGAAGCAAATTTAACAGGGTTCCCCCCCACAAAAGCCCCGATAATTCCTAGCAAAGTCGTGGCAAAAATACCACCCCCCTGTCGCACCAGCAATAAAGCCCAAAATCATCCAAGAAATGACATTAATCATGATTTTAATCCCGTTCAGTTAATTTTGTCCTTGATGTTTTCGATTGCGTCCTGGGCGGCGTTTTTCATGTCCTCCAACAAATTTTCTGCCTTATCTTTGACATCAGCTGCCACGTTCATTGCCGCTGCTTGCACCTGCTTTAATTCTCCTTCTGCTTTCATTTTCTCGTCGCCAGTTAATTCTCCAGCAGCCGATTGTACTTTCCCCTCGACATTTTTGGCAGCAGCTTTCATTTTGTCTTCGATGCTCATAAATTTTTCCTCGGTCAAGAAATTGTTATTGTTATTTTTATAACACAAATGCGGTAATTACTGCCCTTTAAAAACGTAAATAAATCTTAAGTTTTTGGGAATAATTAGGGTTTGCTGAAAAAGTTTGTTGGTGGGGTTAGGAGTCAGGAGTCGGTCGTCAGGAGTCAGTAGCCGGTCGTTTCAGGCTTTGTTGCCCTCTTTTTGTGTACCAGTTTATGTACTAAAAAAGGATAATGCAAGGTTTTTGAAGGTCTTAATCCTATTTTCGCCGCATGAACATCGGATTTTAACAGGTCAAAAGCCGGTTCTTCGGTTTGTGTTATGCAATGGACGGGGGTTATAAGGGATGGAACCCTTATGTAGAAAGGCATTTGGCGATTTTTGTCAATTGTTTTTGATCTAGAGCGAACTAATCAATTAAGTCTCTTGCCAGATAA
>NZ_JADBTF010000341.1:0-8760 GCF_020246295.1 Microcystis sp. M090S1
AACGCCTTGGGAGAGTCCGGCCTCTGGATTCTTAATGGAGACATTGAGAATCTAAGCTGTCTCGTTGAACAAGGAATTTCCGATAGTGATAGGTCAAGAATCCCCCGTCACAGCGTAGCTTGACGGTGGGAGTATGTCAATCATCCTTGATTGTAACCAGTCCTTGTGCCTTCTTATATCCTTGAGGGTCAACAATCATACCAATACAAGTGTACGGAAAAACTCACCTGTAAAATCACTTACTCCCAAAAGCGATTAATAGCTGTAACCAAAATCACATTTTTGGCCATACCTAAATCACTATCTAGAGGATTTTCTCGGTCTATTGTGTAGTTAGTGGTGAAGTTAGTTAGGTCAAGACATTTTTCATCGGGAGTTTTCTGGGGAAATTGTCAAGGAAGTAGGTAGTAGTAAATTTTCACTGGTTTCCGAAAACCCTTTTCGACTTGATTGACCGATAGTTTAATAAAATCTCTGTGACTGCAATAAATGTTAAATATTTAGGCAAGTATATAAAATGGGAATCGGGACAGGTTAAAGCTATGCGTTTTTATTTAGAGTACATCAATCACTTAGGTCGTTTGCAGAAAAAATCCGCTCATCGTCGTCTGCAAGAGGGTTTCACGATTACAGAAGTCTTACTGGCAGGTTTGATGATGCTGATTGCCGTCTTGGTGGCGGGAATTGGCTCGATTAACCTGCTCAGAAGTAACTATCGAGCTAATGCCGATAGTGAAATCCGGAATAATCTTAATCGTACTCTAGAGTTTGTTTCAGATGAAGTGAGACGAGCAAGAATTATCGCTAATTCTGAAACAGCGATCACGAGTACTGAATTACCCACAGCAGCGAAAGCAGTTCTTGCTTTCAGAATTCCCGACCCCAACAATCCCAGTCAGGCTCCGCTCAATGAACAGATCGTTTACTATACCACCGGCCCTGAAAGTAGCTTGACCGGTCCGCGAGTCTTGTGGCGCTTTGGTCCAAACTTGGACGATAAGGGCAACTACATCACCCCCGCAAATGTTGCTACTTGGCAACATTCCCCCGTCACCGATATGTTAGCAGCGACTGCTAATAACCCCAATTGTCCTACGGATTTTAACCCAATCGTCGCCCCTAGCAGTACTGTGGACGGTTTTTTTGCCTGTGTTCACACGGGTGGTAATCAAGTGATTTTGAATGCCAACGCTCAGGTAAAGATGACTACCAATGAGGAAGTTGAATACTCTGTCAGTACCAGAGTTTTCTCGAGAGCTATCTGTGGTGAAACAGTTTGCTTGGTAATTACCCCCCCTACTCCCACCTCTACTCCCACCCCTACTCCCACCCCTACTCCCACCCCTACTCCCACCCCTACTCCCACCCCTACTCCTCCTTTTTATAAGACACCTGGTACCGGGTCTACCACACCAACTCTACCCATCGTTACCGTGCCGGCAACTGTTACAGCTGAAGTTATTACAGGAGGAACTTGTACATTCAGTTCTTCCTGCGGTGTTGTTACTGCACCTGACAAAGATTTGCCTGGGAAACCGGAAGGAGCTTTGGGTTCACCTGTTCTGGCAAATGCTGGAGATGGCATTGTGGTTTTTGTGGATGGGTTGCGTAATGTTTATGAAGACCCTACAAAGCAAACCGTAGAGGTATATACCTCTGATAGCAACAATTTACCTCCAGGCAGCAACAGTCTTACTAAGAACCAAATTTTATTCGTGTTTACGACTAAAACGACTCCACCAAACTCCTATCAGATTTTAGTAACCATTGAGCCCCAGTAGCTAAACTTATGGCAATAAGCTGAAACCTTGATGTTATCCTGGTTAGTTAACCCTATTCCTTCTCGGAAATCATGGCCAAATCCCCTTAACTGGAATGAGGTTAAATAGGGTTTGCGGCAAAAAGTTTTTCCTGGGGGTAGGGTGTGGGGTGTGGGGTGTAGGGTTTTACCCATTTTCAGGGAAAAAGTGCCTAAATTTCCCCCCCGATCACTCCAATCACTGGCACTTTTTGATGGGAAAAAAGTCTAAAGGACGATCCTAGGCTAAAAATCTAACTTAAACAGCGAATTGCCTCCAATAAACCTCTCGCTTTGTTGAGGGTTTCTTCATACTCTTTCTCCGGCTCAGAATCGGCTACTAACCCTGCTCCCGCTTGCACAGAAACCAGATAATTTTGATTACCTTGGGGACGAACAATCATAGTGCGAATTGTGATGGCACTATTTAACTGTCCCTCGAAATCGTAGTAACCATAAACCCCTGAATAGGGACCACGACGACAGGGTTCTAATTCATGGATAATTTCCATAGCGCGAATTTTCGGGGCCCCACTGACGGTTCCCGCGGGAAAACAAGCTTTTAATAAATCCCAAGCACTTTTATTTGTTGCTAAATCCCCGACCACATTACTAACAATGTGCATAACGTGGGAATAACGTTCAATTATCATTAATTCATCCACTTTGACCGTACCTCGATCGCACACCCGACCTAGATCATTTCTCCCCAAATCCACTAACATAATATGCTCGGCAATTTCTTTGGGATCTTGCAATAAATCCGTTGCTAAAGCTTGATCTTCACTCAAGTTTTGTCCCCGGCGACGGGTGCCAGCAATTGGTCTGACCGTAGCCTTTATTTTACCTAATTCGTCCCGTTCTGCCTTAACCATCACTTCAGGACTAGAGCCAATAATCTGCCAATCCTTAAAGTTATAAAAAGCCATGTAAGGAGAAGGATTAATCAGACGCAGGGAACGATATAAATCGAAGGGATGACCCTGATAATTGGCATTTAAACGCTGGGAAATAACCACCTGAAAAATATCCCCCGCTTTGATGTAATCCTTCGCTTTCAAGACATTTTGACAGAATTTTTCCTGAGTTGTATTGCTTTCATAGACTAATTCTTTCCCCTGACCAACGGGTAATAATTCCAGGGTTTTGGCATTAGTTGGTAGGGGTAATCGTAACTTCAGAACTAACTGTGTCACTCGATCGCAGGCCGCTTGATAAGCGGCCGCTAAATCGGGATTTTTACCCCGGATATCGGCATAAGCGATCGCCCAGATTTTCCGTTTAACTTGATCGAAAATAATCAGATTATCCACCTGCATCCAAATACCATCCGGTAGATCGGCATCGGTAGCGGGATAAATAGGCACTCGCGGTTCGATCCAATTAATTAATTCATAACCCCAAAAACCAAATAAACCCCCTATTCCGGCGGGTAATTGCGGCAATTTAACCGGCACGATCGGGGCTAAACATTGGGTTAAAATCTCGAAAGGATCCCCCGAAAAAATCTCTTGAGAACCATCGCGAAAACTTTGGGTAGTGGTGTTTCCCCGCGCTTCTAATACCCAGACGGGATCACCTCCTAAAAAGCTGTAGCGTCCCAAGGTTTCGCCCCCTTCCACCGACTCTAATAAAAAATTGTAGGCTTGATTGGCACAAACTTTATACCAGGCCGAAACGGGTGTTTCTAGGTCAGCGATCCATTCTTGATAGACAGGAATAAAGTTACCTTGGCCAGCGAGTTGACGAAAGCGATCGAAGTCGGGGAAGATCATATTTTGATGGTTCAGGAAACGGATAGCACAACACTTGTAGGGGAGAAAACGGAATGATGAATTATGAATTATGAAGGAGTGGGAAGTGGGGAAGTGGAGAGGTGGGGTAGTGGGGAAGTGGGGAAGTGGGGTAGTGGGGAAGTGGGGTAGTGGGGTAGTGGGGAAGTGGGGAAGTTGTCTCATCACCCTAACACCCCAAAACCCCAAAACCCCCCGCAACGCGCACGCAGTGACCACCCTATCTCCTGACTCGGAGAATACTGACTCCTAACTCCTAACCCCAGGAAAAACTTTTTCAGCAAACCCTAACTAGCAATTAATTGCCGATTGCTATAAGAGAAATCGAGAGTCAGAAGTTAAATCTTAGGGCCAAATAGCTTCTAAATCTAACTCCCCACTCTCGATTTTAGGGATTATTTATGCTTCGTAGGGAGTGACACCAGAGAACTTAATTGTCGCTGGTTCGGGGTTTTTGCCGATATTGCGGTCTTTTTTGCCGAAAAATTCACGACCGGCGTTAACTTTTTCGGGGAAGACACCATCAGCAGGGTGGAGATACTGCACTTCACCACTGGGGTAAATCCGATAGATTTTGTAATCTTCGATTTTGGGCTTGAATTTCGTCCGCAATTGGGTACCAAGAGCGAGCGCGTGTTCTTTGCGGGCCAAATAGAGGAGATTTTCGCCTTCGTTCATGATAGCGGCGCCACCGGTGGGCATTTCAAAGACTTGTTCTTTGCTGCTTGTCCAGGTGATGGCGTACTTTTCTTCCAGATCGGCTTTGGTGAGTAAACCGCCCGTGCTGCCACCGAACTTAGGAGCTTTTCCAGAAAGTTCTGTCATAGGATTTTGTTCTCTCTACAAAAATAAACAAAAGGGGTTTTAGGGAATCCTATCACTGACACCCCCTCTCTCTAGTAGTCTTGTCAAGAACTGTAACATTATTTTGTACTAGACTATAGAACTAAGCTCTTGGCCGATCGCCAACTTGCCTAGGAATCGGCCACCACCTTAATCGATCGCCCGTCGGGAAATTTGCCAACTTAAAAAAATTACCGGAATTAATCCCACCAAGACAATGGCCAGGGCCGGTGCCGCCGCTTCCACTAAACGTTCATCACTGGCGTATTGATAAACGCGCACCGCTAGGGTATCAAAATTAAAAGGTCTTAAGACCAAAGTAGCAGGTAATTCCTTCATCACATCGACAAAAACTAACATAGCCGCCGTCAATAATCCCCCCGACAAAAGAGGAATATGCACTTTAATTAAAGTGGCACCAGTGCCATAGCCAAGGCTGCGGGAAGCATCATCTAAACTAGGTTTAATTTTACTTAAACTCGATTCTAATGTGGAAAAAGCTACGGCTAAAAACCGGACAATATAGGCAAAAATCAGACAGAAAATCGTGCCGCTCAGAATTAAATTGATATTTAATACTTGATTGAAAAAGTTATCTAATTTGCCGATAGGAATTAAAACCCCCACCGCGATAACAATGCCGGGGATAGCGTAACCAGCCGCCGCAATCCGCACAGAACCCTTAAGAGTTTTATTCGGATTAAGTCTTTCCCCGTAGGCGATAATTAAAGCTAAAACTACCGCAATAATTGCGCTTAAACTAGCCAGAAAAAAACTGTTTACCGATAAACTAAGAAAGTCATTATTAAAAGTTTCTTGGGCATGATTAAAGGCTAGATAGGCCAGATAGAAAGCAGGGGCGATAAACCCAAGAAATACTGGTAAAAAACCGGCGATCATTGCCAAAAAACTCCGAACCAATCCTAGTTCGTACTTAGTCGGTGACTGGAAACGATTGGTCATTTCATAGTAACGAGCTTGACGACGGGAGGATTGTTCAAGGAAAACTAAAACGAGGATAAATACCATTAAAACTGTTGATAACTGCCCCGCTACTATGCGATCGCCCATACCGAACCAAGTATTATAAATCCCCGTGGTAAAAGCATTAATTCCGAAATACTGCACCGTACCAAAATCGTTAAGAGTTTCCATTAAAGCTAGAGCTAATCCCGCCATAATTGCCGGTCTTGCTAGGGGTAAAGCGACAGTAAAAAAACTGCGCCAAGGATTACATCCCAAGGAGCGACTTGCCTCCACCGTGCAGACAGATTGCTCTAAAAAACCGACCCTTGCTAACAGATAAACGTAGGGATAAAGCACCAGTATTAACATCAGAATCCCCCCCCAAAGAGAACGGATACTAGGAAACCAATAATCCTCGACACTATTCCAACCGAAAACACTTCTTAAGAACGTCTGCACCGGACCAAAATAGTCCATCATATTGGTATAAGTATAGGCCAAGAGATAGGCAGGAGCGGCAAGGGGTAGTAATAATAACCATTGAAATTGTTGACAACCGGGAAATTGACACATCGTTGTTAACCAAGCTGTGCCGACACCGATGATTAAAACGCCGCTGCCCACCCCGCACATTAACCAAAAAGAATTAACTAGATAATCCCAGAGAACAGTTTCGATCAGATGTTGCCAGACTTGACTGGAATTAGTTAATAAACTACTGGCAACCGATAAAATCGGCAGGGACACAAGCAGGGCAATTAGTAAAACCGCAATTGTCCATCCCTGTCTAAAAAAAGAGCGAGATTCTTTCAGAAAAAACATTTTTAATAAGATTGTTAAAGCAATTTTTAGAGAACTAGGAGATGATATACAGCACCGTCTATCGAGTAAAATTAGTTAATCAATAGGCCTAGGTCATTGGCTCCTAAAAATTAGGATTTCTGTAACAGCTTGCGGTAGTCAAACACGCGAATGAGAGTCCCTTTTTGGGGTAAATCGGCGGCACGAATCCGTAATTTATTGTCCTCGATTAAACGGATATTTTTATCCTTGACTAACTTGAGAAACTCATCTACAGACACCAATTCACAGGCATTTTTATCGGCGGCACTGGTAAAGTATTGAGTTGGTATAGCAATTCGCGGCTGTAAAACTTCGATCGCCTGTTTTGCTTCTTGGGGATTATAATTTTTTGGACCACCTCCCACGGGAATAAAAGCTAAATCCGGCGAACCTAGGAGAATTCTTTGTTCTAATTCGAGCGGGGCTGCTGCCCCCCCCAAATGGACAATACTAATCCCCGCCTGGGTCCAACGCCAGGCCACATTCATACCGAAACGTTGCCCCCCCATGCGATCGTGGGCAATACTAATGCCCTGTAATTTTAATTTACCCAGATCATAGGCCCCCGGCTCAAACAAAATTTTCGGATTACCGGGTAAACCCTCGGCCGCCCCTTCATCCCACAGTTGACTACTAATTAAAACGATATCTGCTTCTACTTTTGGCAAAGGAAAACCCGCCGTACAACCGATCGCCCGGAAGGGATTAACTAGGACTCTTTGCCCTCCTCCGGTGAATAAAAAGCAACTATGACCCAACCATTGAACTAAGAGGGAATTATCGGGTTTTTGGGGGGAAGTGGGGTTGGTGGGTTTGGGTTTAGTTTCCGCTAAAACTGAGCTTACTCCCACGGTTAAGAAACTTGTCCCCGCCGATAAGATAAAATCTCGCCTTTTCATAAATGTAGATGCAGAATTAATCAAGTTAAGGTTAATTTCAGGGGTTGGGGATTAGTAAACACTAGAGGGATCGCAGAAAGTTTCTTAAAAGTTCCTTGCCGGCAGTGGTTAAAATACTTTCGGGATGAAATTGTACTCCTTGAATGTGGGGGTAATCCCGATGACGGACTCCCATGACCGTGCCATCTTCTACCCAGGCCGTGATCTCTAAATTATCTGGCATGGTGGAGCGCTCGATCACTAAACTATGGTAACGGGTGGCAGTAAAAGGATTTTCTAAGCCTTGAAATACCCCTTCATTGTTGTGATAGATTGGCGAAGTTTTGCCGTGCATCAAGACTGGGGCCCAGACCACATCCCCTCCGAATACCTGACCGATACTTTGATGACCGAGACAGACCCCCAAAATCGGCATATAGGGGCCAAATTTGGCGATTAATTCCAGAGATATGCCCGCATCGACCGGACGACCTGGACCGGGGGAAATGACAATCCCATCCGGCCGCATTTGTTCGATCGTGGCCAGATCGATTTTATCATTACGATAGACCTCGATCGGCACGGCGATCGGGAACTCGGAGGCTAATTCTCCCAAATACTGGACTAAATTGTAGGTAAAACTATCATAGTTATCGATGACGATTATCAAGAGTCTCTCTCCTTTCTTTAGCCTCGCTCAGTATTTTTATTCTACATCCCGGCTGTCTCGATCGAGATAGCCGGGGTGTAGGGGGTAGGCTATTTTTGAGCAGTCAGCTAGAATCTGCCCGGAATTGCTAATTACAGCCTAAACTATCTCTGGTGGCCACTCCCGTGACCGGATTAATCCCATCGGCCCGTTCACACATTAACTTGACCTGATAGCTATCAATTACCGCGTTAGTGAAATCAGCCCCGGTAATAATCGTGTCATAAAAACGGCTGCGAGTAGCGATCGCATCGGTAAAAATAGTATTAGTTAAATCGGCAAAATCGAGGGTGACTCTATCTACCAAAGAGGCGGTTAAATCGGCTCCTTTTAAGAGGACAGCCTCGGTGAGAATGCTATAGGTTGACAATCCCCACCGTAAAACGGACGGGGATTCTTGGTTCAACGACAGGGCTTAAAAATCTAAAGGAAGTGTAACCTTCACCCTACGACCAAATACCCCATCTAAAGATGCAAATATCGAGCCAGTAGCAATAGACCCCTAGCGGCCTTATCTCCCCAAGCATAGATTATACTGTTCGGGTATGCCCTACCCTACAGTTTGAGTTTTCAGGGTTATGGGTGCTAGTTTTCGGTACTCGTTAGAGTCCATACGTTTTTTAAGAGGTTATTCGCTCCTCTGTGCAAGGAAGCCCAACCACTGGCATGAGCGTCCTGGTGTTTTTTATACCGCTCACGGGCGGTTTAACTTAAAGGAGGCTACCTTTGGTCTGCTGGTATTGTAGTCTACTGACAACACAATGTCAAGACCTAATATCTTACAAGTGAGACTTTCTGACGAAGAACTAGAAAAACTAAAACGGTATGCTCAACAAAAACAAATTTCTGCTGCCGAAGTTGTCAGGGATTGGATTAAAAAGTTAAAGTAATCAAGCCGCCCTCCGCTCCGCTAAAGGGCGGGGTTTTCAA
>NZ_JADBTF010000342.1:0-5790 GCF_020246295.1 Microcystis sp. M090S1
GAAGACGGAAAATTTCTCTCCCCGACAAGCATTAAACAAATCATTCCTGAGTAGGGATAATTCATGAATTATCCCTACGGAATTATCCCTACGGAATTATCCCTACGGAATTATCCCTACGATAGGAATTGTTGTTACAGTGATTATAAATCCTTTCTACCGAAGCTTTGCCAAAACTGAACTTCCTCCTGACTAGGTTTGACTTGCTGATTTTCGATATCTTGATGCCATTTTAAAGGATTATTAACAATATATTCTCTAATTTTCGTTAAGGAAACCTCATCACGGATAATATGTTCATAATAATTCTTTTGCCAAACCGATTGACCTTGAGTACTCTGCAATTGATTAATCAGTTTAGCACTATTCATTTTAAAATAACCAACCACTTTAGGTAACAACATTTTTCGCCTTTCCTCTGGTAGAGATAATTCATGAATTATCTCTAATGGGTTATCAATAAATATTATTCCGTGAATATGATTAGGCATAATCACAAATTCATCTAAAATAACTTCTTTATAACGAGTATCTAAACTATGCCAAATATCCTTAACAACTTGACCAAATTGATTAAGATTCATGACGTTATCTTGTATGTCCCCTAATAAATTTTCACTATTTTTAATACAGATTGTCACAAAATATGCAGCCGATTGAGAATAATCATAGTGAGATAATCTTAAGGAACGACGATGGGGTTTATCAGAAAAGTTATTCATTTATTCATCTCCTTGTCAGGACAATAAATAGGAATCTTATTTTAGTTTTTGGCTATTTAGTAAAATAAGATCAAGCTGAAGATAACAATAATTGTAACTGCTCGGTCTCGCGTAGCGAGCGCGTTGCGACCGCTTCCTTTAACCTTTCTACCCCTGCAAACTTACTGGCAATTTCCCTCACATCTTGGGAAGTGGGGAGATTTTCTCAAAACCCTTGACAAATGGCGAGACTTGCTTTATACTTTATGTATAATGGGAATCCGTGCGCCCATATATATAGGGTTTTTGAGGGAAGATAAGAGAGAAAAAAATAGACTCAAAAATCGGGATGGGTAGGAATAAGGATATAAGGTATGAAGACAGAAAATTTCTCTCCCCGACAAGCATTAAACAAAGCATTCCTGAGTAGGGATAATTCATGAATTATCCCTACGGAATTATCCCTACGGAATTATCCCTACGGAATTATCCCTACGGAATTATCCCTACGGAATTATCCCTACGGAATTATCCCTACGGAATTATCCCTACGATCTGAATTGTTGTTACGGTGATTATAAAATCGGCTCGATTTTTTTCTAAAAACCCTTGACAAATGGCGAGACTTGCTTTATACTTTATGTATAATGGGAATCCGTGCGCCCATATATATAGGGTTTTTGAGGGAAGATAAGAGAGAAAAAAATAGCCTCAAAAATCGGGTAGGAATAGGATAAAGGTATGAAGACTGAAATTTTCTCTCCCCGACAAGCATTAAACAAAGCATTTCTGAGAGTCAAACCGAGTCGTAGTCAGGTGGAGAAGTTTCAAACCCACCTAGGACAACTTTTGGAAAGTATAAACGAGACAGAATCGGAGGAATTCCATAAAAACCTGCTTGCAGACTTTCTCAAACACAGCTACTACAGTCCTCAACATTTCATCAACACCAAGGGAAGGAATGATTTAGTCATCCATAACTCGAAAGAGTCGCGGGATTCCGTGGGGGTGATATTGGAAGTGAAGAAACCCAGCAATAAAAGCGAGATGCTGCGGAGAGACAAACTCAACTGTAAAGCATTACAGGAATTACTCCTCTACTTCCTTCGGGAAAGAATAACCGAGAAAAACCTAGAGATAAAACATCTGATTGCTACCAATATATATGAGTGGTTTATCTTCGACGGGAATATCTTCGAGAGACTATTCGCAGAAAATCAGGAACTTGTCAGACAGTTTAATGACTTTGAGACGGGGAGACTGACGGGAAAAACCACCGACTTCTTCTACAAACAGATAGGAGAACCCTTCCTTAACTCCAGACTCGATTCCCTGACATACACCCATTTTGACTTGCGGGAATACTCCCAAACCATCTGGGAGGACGAACATAACCTCATCAGTCTCTATAAAATCTTTTCTCCCGAACACCTCTTAAAACTCCCCTTTGCGAACGATAGCAACAGTCTCGACAAGAACTTTTATAGTGAACTGCTGCATATCATCGGATTGACAGAGATAAAAGAGGGAGGAAAAAAACTCATCCAACGTCTGCAACCAGCAGCGCGTCAACCCGGTTCGCTGCTAGAGAACGCTATCAGTCAAGTAGAGAGTTTAGATAAAATCTCTCGTTTACCCAATCCCGAAGAATTTGGGGAGACGGAGGAGGAGAGACTATTTAATATCGGTTTGGAGTTGGGGATAACTTGGATAAATAGAATCCTTTTCCTGAAGCTATTAGAAGCGCAGATAATTAGGTAAGCTAAACGGCGCTTAACCTGCATGATCCAACAGCTATAACCCTTTTGGAGTCTATATCGGTGATCCGAAGTAAAAGCCGTTTAGCTTATCATCGGGGGGATAAGTCCCTAGGGTTTCTCAATTTAAGCAAAATTGCCGACTATGACGACTTAAATCGCTTATTTTTCAGCGTCTTAGCAAAAAAACAGTCAGAAAGAAGCAGAGACATCCAGAATATCTATACTCAGGTTCCCTATCTCAACAGTTCTCTGTTTGAACCGACGGAATTAGAACAGTCAACCATAGTTATCAGTAACCTGCGTTCGGAGAATTTAGAGATTTTTGCGGGAACAGTCTTAAAGGATAGTCAGGGGAAAAAGCGAACAGGAGAAATCAACGCTTTAGCATACCTATTCGAGTTTCTCAATGCCTACGATTTTAGCAGCGAAGGTGGGGAAGCGATACAGGAGGATAACAAGACTCTTATCAATGCGTCGGTGTTGGGATTAATCTTCGAGAAAATCAACGGATATAAGGATGGTTCCTTTTTCACCCCCGGTTTCATCACTATGTATATGTGTCGGGAAACGATTCGACGCGCAGTGATAGAGAAATTTAACCAGAGTCAGGGATGGGATTGTCAGACAATCGAGGATGTATATAACCGCATCAAAGATAAAACGGCAGCCAATGCTATTATCAATAGTCTCAAAATTTGTGATCCTGCGGTGGGTTCGGGACATTTTCTTGTTTCTGCTTTGAACGAGATAATCGCAATTAAGAGTGAGTTACAGATTTTAGTGGATAAAGAGGGGAAAACTCTCAGGGATTATCGGGTTGAGGTGGTGAACGATGAGTTAATCGTCACCGATGATGACGGTAATCTGTTTGAGTATAATCCCCGCAACCGAGAAAGTCAGCGCGTACAGGAGACTTTATTTCAGGAAAAACAGCGTCTGATTGAGGGGTGTCTCTTTGGAGTTGATATCAATCCCAACTCGGTGAAAATCTGTCGGTTGCGTTTATGGATTGAGTTACTCAAGAATGCTTACTACAAAGCAGATAACGAGTTAGAGACGCTACCGAATATCGATATTAATATCAAGGTTGGCAATTCTCTGATTAGTCGCTTTGGGTTATCCAATGATTTACAAGTCTTTTCCCGCAAAAATCGTTTAAGTATCGAGAGTTATAAGGATGCGGTGAGAGTCTATCGCAACGCGGAGGATAAATCGCAAAAGCGCGAGATGGAGAGATTGATAAGTGAGATTAAGAGTAGTTTTCGTCAGACTTTACAGTTAGATAATCCTCTGAAAAAGCGCTTGCGCGGTTTGGAAACGGATTTATATAGTCTGGAGAATCAAATTTTGTTATTTGAGGAGTCACCGAAGGAAAAGAAAGCGCGGGAAAGGAAGATTAGTCAGTTAAGGAATGAGATTGATAAGTTACGTCCGCAACTAGAGGAGATTGAAAGCGGTAAGATTTATCATAATGCTTTTGAATGGCGCTTCGAGTTCCCCGAAGTTCTAGATGATAAGGGGAATTTTATCGGTTTTGATGTCATTATAGGTAATCCTCCTTATATCCGACAGGAGGAACTCAAAAATATTAAACCTATCTTGCAGAAAATTTATCAATCCTATACCGGGATTGCCGATTTATTTGTCTATTTCTATGAGAGGGGTTTACAAATACTCAAAACTAAAGGTTATTTAACTTATATCTCCTCAAATAAATATTTTCGTTCGGGATACGGGGAAAAATTAAGACAACTTCTCAGCGATTCGACCAAAATTTTTAATTTAATTGACTTTGGTGATTTTCCTGTCTTTGAAGAAGCTACCGCTTATCCCAGTATTATCGCTTTAAGTAAAGATAAATGGGATGGCAATCAGTTTAAAGCTTTAGCTTGGGATAAACACAAAGAGCAAAATATCACCCAGTTTGCCACAATTCTAGAACAAGATTATCTAACCGTCACTCAAGCTAATTTATCTGCTGATGGTTGGAAATTAGAATCTTCACAAACTTTAGATTTATTGGCTAAATTGCAAAAAGTCGGTACTCCTTTGGGAGAATATGTAAAAGGTAAATTATATTATGGCATTAAAACAGGTTTAAATGAAGCTTTTGTGATTGATAAAATCACCCGCGATAGATTAATTAGTGAACATCCCTCCTCCCAGGAAGTTATTAAACCTTTTCTACGGGGACGAGATGTAAAAAGATGGCGAATAGATTTCGCTGAACAGTATTTAATTAAAATTGAGTCATCGGAAAATAAAAGTCATCCTTGGTCAGATAAAGGTAAAATAGAAGCAGAAGCAATCTTTGCTCAAACCTATCCCGCAATTTATGCAAGATTTCAAGAATTTCGGGATAAATTAATTAAAAGAGATGATCAAGGTCGCTTTTTTTGGGAATTGCGTTCTTGTAAGTATTGGCAAGAATTTGAACAACTTAAAATTATTTATCCAAATATCTGTAAACGTAACGAATTTACCTTTGACGATTCTGGTTATTACACCAATCAAAAAGCCTTTATTATTTCCTGTAATGATCTAACTTTACTAGCTATTCTTAATTCTAGTGTAGTGATGTTTCTGTTTGAAAAAATACTAGCAAAATTACAGGGTAATTTTTATGAACCGAGTTCTATTTTTATCAAAGATTTTCCTATCGCTAATGCAACAGAAACCCAAAAACAAGCGATCGAATCTTTAGTTAAACAATGTTTAGAAGCTAAGGGAAAAGAAGTCAAGGAGTTAGAAACAAAAATTAACCAAATAGTGTATGAATTGTATGGATTAAGCGAGGAAGAAATCAGGATAATAGAGGGGGAAATCAAATAAATGTAGTAACGCACCCAAAAGCATCCCAAAGGACTGACAAAAATTTGATCCCCCTAAATCCCCCTTAAAAAGGGGGATTTAAATTTGATACATTTGTTCTCATGAACTCCCAATCGAACTTTAAAACCCATCTCCGCGCTTCCCCTATACCTTCCTCTTACCTATTGCAAGAGTGCCTTATCTCAACAAGTAATTTAAATTCAGTACAGCTTACACCCAAAAGAATCTCAACCAAAATGCTTGACAAAAGCCAAGACTTGACTTATACTTTTTATATAATGGGAATCCGTGCCTAAATATATATAGGGGTTTTCAGAGAAATTAACGAGCGAAAGAAATAGGGACGAAAAGGAAAGCTTTGCGGCAAGGATTAAAGCTGGTTTGGTTAGACTAACTTTATCGAAAATTTGGGTTAAAACCCCGTCGTTTTACGACGGCTTTTCCTGATCTTTGATATAAGACTTAAGAACTTCCAGTGGCGCACCTCCTACAGAAGA
>NZ_JADBTF010000343.1:0-8022 GCF_020246295.1 Microcystis sp. M090S1
AGTCTGTAGAGCGACCATAAGACCAGAACAGAGTAAATCTGTTAAGGCAGGTGCGAAAAATCCTTCGGGAAAGAAGCAGAAACCTAAATCGTGAGGTTTGGGAATCACCGTCCGTTTACGGCGGTGAGGATGTCAACCCATCACCCCACTTCCCAGATATTGCATGGGTAAGATGCAAAAAGAAAAAAAACTGCAGCCAAAAAGGTGAGATGGAATACACTAAAAGTATAAGGTTATCAATTTTGCTATTTTTCAAGTTGCATCCTAGGCAACAGAATTGCAATTATCCCTCTAGTTAGAAATTGGACGGTTTGCCCTGTGGTTTCATCACTTCCCAAGCCCAATGACTCTTTAACAACGGTTCCCCAGCGTTGTTCTGGTGCTTATGCCTTGATGGACAGTCTCAAACGTCATGGTGTTAAGCACATCTTCGGTTATCCCGGAGGTGCGATCCTGCCCATCTATGACGAACTCTACCGCTTTGAAGAGCGGGGAGAATTACAACATATCTTAGTGCGCCACGAACAAGCGGCCGCCCATGCCGCCGATGCCTACGCTAGGGCCACCGGCAAAGTGGGAGTCTGTTTCGGTACTTCCGGCCCCGGGGCGACCAATTTGGTGACAGGCATCGCTAACGCACACATGGACTCCATCCCGATGGTAATTATCACCGGTCAGGTGAGTCGGGCGGCCATCGGTTCCGATGCTTTCCAAGAAACCGATATTTATGGTATTACTCTCCCGATTGTTAAACATTCCTATGTGGCTAGAAATGCCCGGGAAGTAGCGAGAATTGTCGCTGAGGCCTTCCATATCGCCAGTACAGGACGACCAGGACCGGTTTTAGTCGATATTCCCAAAGATGTCGGTTTAGAACTATGCGATTATATCCCCGTCGAACCGGGAGATGTGAAACTAACCGGCTATCGTCCCACGGTTAAGGGCAATCGCCGTCAAATCGAGGCCGCTTTACACCTCTTGGAAAGCGCCGAAAAACCTTTACTTTACGTTGGTGGAGGTGCGATTGCAGCGAATGCCCACGCCCAAATTGCCGAGTTTGCCGAGCGTTTTCAGTTACCCGTCACCACCACGTTAATGGGGATCGGTGCTTTTGATGAACATCATCCCCTCTCGGTGGGAATGTTAGGAATGCACGGCACTGCCTACGCTAATTTTGCCGTGACCGAGTGTGATTTATTAATTGCCGTCGGCGCTCGTTTTGATGACCGAGTAACGGGGAAATTGGACGAATTCGCCTCGAAAGCTAAGGTAATCCATGTGGACATCGACCCGGCCGAAGTGGGCAAAAATCGCGCCCCTGACGTGCCGATTGTCGGGGATGTGCGGGTAGTTTTAGAACAAATACTCCAAAAAGCCAGAGAATTTGATTATCCCACTAATTCCGATCGCACCCAAGCTTGGTTAGCCCAGATCGAGCGCTGGCGACAAGATTATCCTCTGCAAGTACCCCGACCGGAAGGCAGACTTTCCCCCCAAGAAGTGATCGTTGAGGTGGGTCGTCAAGCACCCCACGCCTACTATACCACCGATGTGGGCCAGCATCAGATGTGGGCGGCCCAATTCCTCAAAAATGGCCCCCGACGTTGGATTTCTAGCGCGGGATTGGGGACGATGGGTTTCGGTTTACCGGCTGCTATGGGGGTAAAGGTGGCTATTCCCGATGAGGAGGTCATCTGTATTAGTGGTGATTCCAGTTTCCAAATGAATCTACAGGAATTGGCCACCCTAACCCAATTTAATATTCATGCCAAGACGATTATTATTAATAATGGTTGGCAGGGGATGGTACGTCAATGGCAAGAAGCTTTCTATGGGGAACGTTATTCTAATTCCAATATGGAAGCGGGAATGCCGGATGTGGAACTGTTAGCCCAAGCTTACGGCATTAAAGGCATTACTATTCGCCATCGAGAGGAATTAGCCGCAAAAATTGCCGAAATGTTGGCCCATGATGGTCCGGTTTTGGTCAATGCGATCGTGACTAAAGAGGAAAATTGTTATCCTATGGTCGCCCCCGGCCAAAGTAATGCCCGTATGATTGGTTTACCGAAAATTGTCACCGGGGGTTGTGAAATGCTCGATTGTCCCAGTTGTGGCGCGGTTAACAGTTGGAATAATAAATTCTGTCCTGAATGTGGGGCGAAATTGTAGCCGAAAATTGTTAATTAATTAACCAGCCTCCGTTAAGTATAACGGAGGTTTTTGGCTTTTTCTCTACTATTTAGGGCTTGCTGAATAATGGTAAAACCCTTTTAAAATAAGGCTTTTGACCTGTTAAAATCCGATGTTAGTGCAAGAATATAGGATTGGGACACTCAAAAACCTTGCATTATCCTTCTTGTAGTACATAAATTGGTACAAAAAGAGAGGGCAACAAAGCCTGAAACAACCTGCTACTGACTCCTGACGACCGACTCCTAACCCACCAATAAACTTTTTCAGCAGACCCTATTTAAACATCATAGAAATTTTCAAACAAAAGCAATGGCAGCCCTAGAAAAGGCTTTAGAAAAAGAAGCGGAAAACTCGATCGCCACCGTGATTAAATTAGCCATATCTCAGTGACAACGGCAAGAGACTGACATCAACACCATGGACGACAAAGAGAAGGACAACCTAAAATCTTTTCGCTAATTTTGCCATAGACTGCACCCTTTGCTTCTAAAATGGGCTATTGCGGCTAGATACCAATATTGGTCTAGCATTTGCCCGTAGACTGAAAAAAGCACGTTATAAAGATTATGGCCAAAGTTCTGGTATCCGATTCGATCGATCCGGTAGGAGTAGAAATTCTGTCACAGGTTGCCCAAGTGGACGTGAAAACAGGACTATCCGCCGAGGAAATCATTCAAATTATCCCCGAATACGACGCACTGATGCTCCGTTCCAGTACCCGCGTCACCAAAGAAATCGTCGAAGCAGGCAGCAAACTGCAAATTATCGGCCGCGCAGGGGTAGGAGTCGATAATATCGATGTTCCCGCCGCTACTCGTCAGGGTATTATTGTCGTTAACTCTCCCGAAGGTAACACGATCGCCGCTGCCGAACACGCCTTGGCCATGATGTTATCCCTCTCCCGTCATATTCCCGATGCCAATCAGTCGGTAAAAGCGAATAAATGGGAAAGAAATCGCTTTATCGGCACAGAAGTTTATAAAAAGAACCTAGGAGTCGTCGGTTTAGGGAAAATTGGTTCCCACGTCGCCGCCGTTGCTAGATCCCTAGGCATGAAAATTCTCGCCTACGATCCCTTTATTTCCAAAGAACGCGCCGATCAACTCGGTTGCACCTTGGTAGATCTGGAATTACTCTTTGCTGAGTCCGATTTTATCACTCTCCACGTCCCGAAAACTCCCGAAACCCAGCATCTCATCGGTCGGGAAACCATCGCTAAGATGAAACCCACGGTCCGCATCATTAACTGTTCCCGCGGCGGCATTATCGACGAGTTGGCTTTAATTGAAGCCCTCGAATCCGGTAGAATCGCCGGGGCAGCCTTGGATGTATTTGAACAGGAACCTTTAGGCGAATCTAGATTAAGAGAATTATCTAACGTCATCCTCACTCCCCACCTAGGCGCATCGACTACGGAAGCACAGGTTAATGTGGCTATTGATGTGGCCGAACAAATTCGCGATGTCCTCCTCGGTTTGCCAGCGCGTTCGGCCGTTAATATCCCCGGACTAACTCCCGATGTTATGGAAAAACTGCGCCCTTACCTGCAATTAGCGGAAACTATGGGTAATCTCGTCAGCCAGTTAGCAGGAGGTCGCTGTGACTCGTTAAATGTCCGTTTACAGGGAGAATTGGCCACTAAAGACAGTCAACCTCTGGTGGTGGCGGCAATTAAGGGTTTACTTTCCCAAGCCCTCCGGGAACGGGTAAACTATGTTAATGCGGCGATCGAAGCTAAGGAACGCGGTATCCGGGTAATCGAAACCCGGGATGCTTCCACCCGCGACTATTCGGGATCGATTCATTTGGAAGCCAATGGTTCCATGGGTACCCATTCCGTCACCGGAGCGCTGTTAAGTAACGGAGAAATCCGCATTACTGACCTCGATGAGTTCCCAATTAACGTGCCACCGAGTAATCATATGCTATTCACCCTTCACCAGGATATGCCCGGTATTATCGGCAAAATTGGCGCACTTTTAGGCAGTTTTAATGTCAATATCGCCAGTATGCAGGTAGGACGCAAAATTATTCGCGGTGACGCAGTTATGGCCCTGAGTCTCGATGATCCTTTACCAGAAGGTCTTCTCTCGGAAATTACTAAAGTCCCCGGTATCCGTGATGCTTATACAGTGAAACTCTAGATTAAATCAGTTATCAGTAAACAGTAAACAGTAATCAGTAATAAGTGAAAAGAAAGCTCTGAACTTGCCACTTAATACTGTTGACTGAAAACTCAAATCTGATAACTGATCCCTAATCACTGATAACTGATATATGTCTAATAGTTGGTGGGAAATTACGGTTTTGTGCGAACCTAGTCTCGAAGAAACGGTTTTCTGGAGACTGGAAAATTTTGGCTGTTCGGGAACGGCCACTGCTAAAAAACAATCCTCTTTAGAGATTAAGGCCTATATACCAGAAATTAAAGCGCAATTGCCCGATTTAGAGGCACTAAGCCTCTGGTTAAAGCAGGATGCTTTGATTTTAGGTTTTCCCGAACCTGTCAGCCATTGGCAGTTAATGGACGAGGAAGACTGGGCCAGCAGTTGGAAACAACATTGGCAAATTAGCGAGATCGGCGATCGCTTTTTGATCTGTCCTGCTTGGTTAAATCCCCCCGAAAATAACCAGAGATTGGTGATTAAAATTGACCCCGGTTCCGCTTTTGGCACGGGAACGCATCCAACCACGCAATTATGTCTAGAATCCCTAGAAATGCGTTTAAGTAGCCATCCAGAGCCTAAAATTATCGCCGATATCGGTTGTGGTTCCGGCATACTCGCGATCGGAGCGATTTTATTGGGGGCCAAAAAAGTTTATGCTGTCGATACAGATCCGCTGGCGGTGAATGCGACGCGCAGTAATCGCCATCTCAACCGAATTAACCCCGAAAATTTAGCTATTAATCAGGGTAGTGTCGAGGAGTTATTAGAATTAATTCCCGATGGTGTCGATGGCATCGTTTGTAATATTTTAGCCGAGACAATTATCGCTTTAATGCCCGAAATCACCCGTCTGGCAAAACCCACCACTTGGGGAATTTTAAGCGGCATCCTCGTCACCCAAGCACAAGCAGTTACAGATATTTTAGAACCCCAAGGCTGGACAGTGGCTGCCCTGTGGAAACGTCAAGAATGGTGTTGTCTTCAAATTCGTCGCGCTGTGGATTAATATAGCTATCAGTTATTAGCTTCTGAAAGCAAGAGGCAGCAAAAAAAAATCTGGCAATTCTCCTACCCAAAAAGAAGGTTAGAAACTAAGTAGATTTAAGCTTTTAGCTTAACAAATGACAGTTTTCCACCACAGGGGAGTTCCAATGATACTAAATCCGGTTAAAAGGTATAGGTGAGCGGGGAGCGGCAGAGCCGGGGGAATACCGACCCCTGATTTCTGAACGAGTACGGAGGGAGTCGAACCCCCGACACCCAGGACCGGAACCTGGTGCTCTATCCTCTGAGCTACGTACCCACAATAAAATACTATTATATTATACCACTAGCCGACGCAGTAGAGCAGAAATTTCTATGACTAGCGATCGCCCTTTAAAACTACTGATCAGTAACGATGACGGCATTTCCGCCCTAGGAGTCCGCACCCTCGCTAACACCCTCGCTACTGCGGGCCATCAAGTCACCGTAGTTTGTCCCGACGGCGAGCGCTCTGCTACCGGTCATGGCTTAACCTTACACCATCCCATCCGGGCCGAACAGGTGGAAGGAATTTTTCATCCCGATGTGATTGCTTGGTCCTGCTCGGGAACTCCCGCCGATTCGGTGAAATTTGCCCTTAGTGCCGTCCTCAAAGAGCGTCCCGATTTAGTTTTAGCTGGCATTAACCACGGGTCTAATCTCGGCACCGATATCCTCTATTCTGGCACGGTTTCCGCAGCCCTAGAGGGCTTAATCGAGGGTATTCCCAGTATTGCTTTTAGTCTGGCTGGTTTTAAAGCCTGTGATTTCCAACCGGCCGCCGATTTTGCCCTCACTTTAGTCAGGAAAGTTGCCCTTAACCCTTTTCCTCTTCCCACTTTACTCAATGTGAACGTCCCTCCAGTTAGTAGTGGCGAAATCAAGGGGGTGAAAATCACTAGGCAAGGATTGCGACGCTACGAAGAAACCTTCGAGAAAAGACTGGATCCGAGGGGTAAAAGTTATTACTGGTTAATTGGGGAAGTGGTGGAAGATATCGAACAACCGGACTATACCCATTTACCCCCGGAAGTGCCTACGGATGTGCGCGCTATTGGCGAGAATTTTATCACCATCACGCCCCTACAATACAATTTAACTGATGTGCAGGGGTTTCAACATTTGCACCGGAATTCTTGGTTTGATTGAGGATCATCTCATGATATTCTGATTCAATCATTAGCGTTTGAGAGCCTATGTCCCCTCAATTTAATTTTCAAGAAAACGAACTCGAAGAAGCGGATATCATAACCCTCTGGGATGAGCAAGGTCGATCGCTGGACTGTTATATTGAGAACGCCTATGAAACCGATGATCTCACCTATATGCTTCTTGTCCCCGTGGATACCCCGGTGATGATTCTAGCTTGGGATGAGGAATCGGAGGAAGAAGAATCTGATGCCTTCTTAATCGAAGATAGCGAGGAAATCGAGCGGATTTTCGCCGATGCTAAGGCAGTTTTAGCAGAATTAGACCTATTGCTCAAATCCACTGCCCACACCTTGACTGTTAGTGGTGAATTACCGCCCCTAGAAGAAGATAATGTTCTCAGTTTAGAAATTGATGGCGATGAACCCTCCTCGTCATCAGAGCCGGAAGAATTGCAATTTCTCGCCAGTTTCTTTTCGGAAGACCAAAAATACTCGATTTACAGTCCCCTAGCTCCTTTGTTATTCTTAGCCGTCGGTGATGCGGAAGGGAAAGTTGAATTAGTTTCCCCCGATGATGACGGTATGGGACCAATTCTAGAGGAACTTTTGTTTGATGAACTCGATTAATTACATAATTTTACCAAATCCGCCGACCAAAATTTTTGATAAATCTAGTCACAGTATATCTTTCGGGATTTTATTATCGTCGTGATTAAAACGGATTTGGTATTTTTTCTCTAAATTAATTACACATTTCCCTAACCACTGACGAACTTATTATCTGTCGGATAGGCTTCTAGCCCCTGCTTGCTGGCAAAAGTGAGGGGCAGCCCGGGACAGACACTGATGCCAAAGGAAGATTGACTCTCCCCCGCTAACCGCTCGCGCGGTGTAGCGGGGGATTCTCGGTTCTTAGGCTTTTAACTAGATCGACCGGGTTTAACCCAGTCGATCCCCGTCAAATCGCCTCCGCGAGCGTTTTCTAACACGGTCAGTCCGACCGCATTTTTTCCTCGGTTCTCGATTACCTTTGCTGATGCCGTATCTCTCGGTTCAATGTGGCCGCAAGAATCACACCGGTGAACTCTTTCTGATAATGCTTTTTTGCCAGTAATCGCGCCACAATTCGGACAGTCCTGTGAAGTTCCGTTTTTATCGACCTTAAGATAATATTTCCCCCGTTTCCAAACAACAAACGGTAATATCTCATTAATAAAACTACCGATGCCCGAAGAGCCGAGATTGTTTTCTAACGATCCCTCTAGACCAGGAAACGAAGTTAATATCTTCAACGAAAATATAGCAATTCTCTGACTCATGAGGTACAGTAGCAACAGTGAGTAAACCAATTGCGAATATCTTTTTGAGTAACTTCTAACATAGCTAATTCAATCCCTTCTATTACTGGACTTCCCCCATACAGAAATACTAAAAAATTAACAAAACCCTTACTGCAGGTCGCTTCTCAGAAAAAATTGAAAAGA
>NZ_JADBTF010000344.1:0-3940 GCF_020246295.1 Microcystis sp. M090S1
TTCAACCTTATTTCCTAGAAAGTTTTACTCGTTCAAGGCCGAATTTGAAGTCTTTTCTGAACGAAACCCCCTACTATCTGTGGTCAAGGTTCGGTTTTTAGCTTGGTTATCGCTTTTTGCATTGTAGCTTAAAGCCGTCCTAAAAGGACGGGGTTTTCAACCCAAATTTTCGATAACGGGTGATACGCTGAAAATCGGCGAGAATTAATCCCAATCCCATGCCTAACATTAAAACGCCTAGGCCAACGGGTAAGAGGATATTAGTAAAAAAGTCGGCTTGCATGGGATAAAAGCGGAGAAGACGAGCTTATTTTCCCATAAATTGACTAATTTATTCGTGTCCCTAGTTAGGGTTTGCTGACTAAAAAACCCCCGGTGTGCAGGGGAGGTTAAATTGTGGGAGAAATCCAAACCTTGGCGATTTTAGTCTGGTTTCCCTTCCCGCTCCGGGATGATATCCCCGTCCTGCTTCAGTTGCTTGGTGGCAACCATGGGATCACAGCTAGGGAACTGCCGATGCGACTGCCACTTTTGACATCAGCAATGCCTAGGAAATGTTGCCGCAGGACTTCCATCAAAAATAACGAGGGCAAATTTTCCTTCTAAATCCCGCAGTCCTTGAATTCCTTTCTGTTGATAAATTGCTAGGGCGATCGAGGTGGTAGATTTTTGGTGAACGATAGGTGAGTTTTTGCGGTGCTTTCCCTTCTAGATCGAGGGACAGTTTTTTGTCATCTAAGTTGTGTGTAAACATAGCAACCCTCCAGATCTCTACAGTTCTATTGTACCTTTATCCCTGGTTCGAGTGCCGGGGACTGTAATAATGTGTATTATTCGTCAGACAAGACTGAACCGTTGTTTGTTTTAAAGGTAGTCGCAAGTGTAAGCGGATTAATTTTCCTTAGCTTGTTGACCGATTCCCTCAGCACGATTACCGGTTTACTCTTTGCCTCTTTGTGCGATCGAGTTCGAGGATTTCTCCAGGGTAAAGTAATTGATAAAGTAGCTAATTTCCCCGATATCACTCTCTTTGATAATCCCGATTGATTGAACTTAATTAAGTTAAGAGAAAAAGGGTTAAATTCTCTAGAATAATTATCCTTAGCATGGCTCATTTTTGAGGAACAGACTGCCTACCTTGCTGCTAATCGAGAATAGGAAATCTATCAATAGTAATTAGTCATCGATTAGCTCTTTGTCAAGGGGAACTGATGAGCAAACGAGGACAATATCACCTTATGTTTACCCGTCAAGCTAATAGTTATCAATAACCTGAGTTCCCGATTTTGCCGAGTAAAAAACCCCCAGTGTTCAACCGAGGTTAAATTGTAGGAGAAATCCAATCATGAGGATTAAACCTCTTGCATAATTAATTTTTGATGGTTCAAAAACGGCAAAAATAAGGATTAAATTGCATAAAATTTGTAAATAGACCATTTAATTGATTATTATTCATTCTTAATTCTCCTGACTACTGACTACTGACTACTGACTCCTAACCCTAACAACAATTTTTGATTTTTACAAGAGGTCTATTTTAGTCCAGTTTCCCTCTCTCGCTCCGGAGTGAGAGAATAGTCATACCCAGTTTTTTGTCCCGATCGAGAGTATTTTCTGAGATAGATCATCGCTGATCTAGGGATAAAAAACAGTAATTTCGCCCGATATAACCTTTTATTTGCCCCTATGACTGTCAAAATCGCTCTTAACCCCAATCAGATTCAAAATCTCGATCTCTCATCTTTAGAGACTATTATTCAAGATTATCAGTCGCAAGCAGCGATCGCCGAACTGGAACAAACTCTACAATTAGAGATAGATTATCCTCGCGCGGAGGGTGATATGCGGGAATTATCGGAGATACCAGAAGTCAGGCTGTGGTTTCTGCGTTTAGATGCGGTTTATCCCTGGCTAATCTTTATTCTTGACCCAAAACATGGAGAAATCGCCCGTTATGCTGCTATGTTGGTCCCCCATCAATTCCATCGCGGGGAAGGAATTCAATATAATCCCGAAGCTTTGGAGATTTTTGTGATGCAAAAACTCTTTATTTTGTCTGATTGGCTGAAAAGTCAGCAAATTCCTGCTTTATCTCGCTTAAAATTTTTCGCTCAACAGTTTGGTTACGATATCGACGAGAAATTTCTCTCTAGCCTCTAAAAGCCTCCTGCGCTGACTAGATAAGGTATTTTTAATATATGGCAAGCTACTGTCTCGCCCAATTTAGCGCCACCAATACCCCTATCAGAGAATCATGGATACAAAATCCTTTAAACGTACCCTACAGCAATCGGATAACTATAACCGCAAGGGATTCGGTCATAAAGAGGAAGTAATGGATGCGATGACCAATGAGTATCAAAGCGACCTGATCCAAGAAATTCGTGAAAATAATTATCGTTTACAACGGGGGGACGTGACGATCTATCTCGCTCAAGCTTTTGGTTTTTGTTGGGGGGTAGAACGCGCTGTCGCCATGGCCTACGAAACTCGTCAACATTTTCCCCTGGAACGTATCTGGATTACTAACGAAATTATTCACAATCCCTCGGTTAATCAGCGTCTGCGCTCCATGGCCGTGGGTTTTATTCCGGTCGAAAATGGCCAAAAAGACTTTAGTGTGGTGGAATCGGGGGATGTGGTGATTTTACCTGCTTTTGGGGCCAGTGTCTCGGAAATGCAAATACTTAACGATAAGGGTTGCATGATTGTGGACACCACTTGTCCCTGGGTTTCTAAGGTGTGGAATTCCGTGGAAAAGCACAAAAAAAGCGACCACACTTCGATTATTCACGGGAAATATAATCACGAAGAAACGATCGCCACTAGCTCTTTTGCCGGCACTTATCTAATCGTTTTAAATTTGGCTCAAGCTAATGATGTCGCTAATTATATTCTCCACGGTGGCGATAAAAATGAGTTCTTAGAGAAGTTTAAAAATGCCCATTCCCAGGATTTCGATCCCGATCGCGATCTAGATTATATCGGTATTGCCAATCAAACCACGATGCTGAAAAGTGAAACGGAGGAAATTGGCAAACTCTTCGAGCATACTATGTTGAGAAAGTACGGACCGATCGATTTTAAAGATCATTTCATGAGTTTTAATACCATCTGTGATGCCACTCAAGAGCGTCAAGATGCCATGTTTGAACTGGTGAAAGAACCGCTTTCTTTAATGGTGGTAATTGGCGGTTATAATTCCTCTAATACCACTCACCTACAGGAAATAGCGATCGAGCGTGCCATTCCCTCCTATCATATCGATAGTGCCGAGTGCATTCTCCCCGGCAATCGCATCGAACATAAACCTTTAGGGGACGATTTAATTATCACCGATAACTGGTTAAATGAGGGAAAAATTGTCGTCGGAGTGACTTCTGGCGCTTCCACTCCTGATAAGGTGGTAGAAGAGGTGATCGAGAAAATTTTTGCGTTCAAATCTTCTTTAGTCTCTCCGTAATTAGCCTAGGTGTGTTAGCCTTTAGTAATGGCTGCATCTCATAGCAAAAATAGGAGATGCAGCTGATATTTTTCTCAGTGGGATTGCTCAGAAACTAACTACCGCAATCTTGACATTGACGTTAGAACCGTTGGATTCTTCTCGTTGAGTGTATCTCATATTTGCAGAAATACCGACAATCAGCAATTATCAGCTTCTGAAGGCAAGAGGCAAAAGACAGAATCTGACAATTCTCCTACCTAAAAAGAAGGTTAGAAACTAGGCACATCAAAGCTTTTAGCTTAACCAATTAGGTCTTAGATTCGGTCGAGTGACTTTTAAATTATTACAGATATATCTGAACTTCCCCCATACATATATACCATAATAGCCCAAAACCCTTATCCATCAATGGATGCAACCCCTTAACTTTTCTTAATGTACCCATGTAATTTGTAACATTTCTTAATGGACAAGAATTCTCTCCATTTGCTAAAA